>CAYWMC010000059.1:0-10188 GCA_964459345.1 uncultured Klebsiella sp.
AAAATGAACAGGAACGCCATACCCACGCCGATGATGGAGATTACGTCCACGAATGCTGCGACCAGGAAGAACTGGGTTTGCAGTTTCGGTGCAAGTTCTGGCTGACGAGCGGAGCTCTCAATCAGTTTGCCGCCAAGGTTACCGAACGCTACCGCAGTGCCAGCACCGCAGATACCGAAAATGATGGCCGCAGCGATCAACGAAAAAGCCTGTACAGTTTCCATTTTTATCTCCAAGTTTTACTAAGGATTTACAGTTTTATTAAAGGGTTTAGTGGTGCGAGTGTGCCTGGTTCAGATAGACGATGGTCAGCATCATGAACAGATAGGCCTGCAGTGTGACCACCAGAATGTGGAACACGGCCCATCCGAAATGCAATGGCAATTGCCATACACCAACCAGCGCGATCACAAGGAATATCACTTCGCCAGCGAAGAAGTTCCCGTACAGTCGCAGTGCAAGAGACACTGGTTTGGCCAGGAAGCCGGGAAGCTCAAGCAGCAAATTGAGAGGAAGCGCCCATTTGCCGAAAGGATGAAATGCGAACTCGCCCAGGAATCCGCCCAGACCTTTGATCTTGATGCTGTAGTAGATGATCAGGAAGAACACGCTGATTGCAAAGCCAAGTGTGATGTTCAGATCCGTTGTAGGCACGGCCTTGAAATACAGATGCGGGTCACCGGCAATGGTCTGCGCCAGGAGGGGAATCCAGTCCACGGGGATCAGGTCCATGGTATTCATCAGGAATATCCAGCAGAAAATTGTCAGAGCCAGAGGTCCGATGAGATCGTTCTTGGCGAAGAAGCTGTTCTTGACGTTGGTCTGAACCATTTCAACGATGATTTCGAGGAAGTTCTGCAGTCCGCCTGGTTTTCCAGACGTGGCACTCTTGATGCAGTAACGGAAAATGCCCACAAACAGCAGCCCGAGAAGTATGGAGATCATCATGGAGTCAACATTGATTGCCCAGAATCCCATATCACCTGCTTCTTCGACTGAATGTGCGAAGCCCCAGGTACCATCATGCTTTTGCCCAAAGGTCAGGAAGCCGAGGTGATGCTGTACGTATTCCGTTGCTGTTTGCGCTGTTTCTTGAGAATTTGCCATGAATTAGACTTTTGAAAGTAACTTATGGGTTGTTGTTTCTGCTGTATTCAGTCTGTACCGCAACAAGAACGAGCAGACCGGTCAAATATGTCACTACAAAACCAGAAAAAACTGCAGTTGGGCTCAATGGCTTGACGAAATTGAAGGTCAAGGCAAACCCGGCACACATCAAAAGGATCTTGACGGCCTCACCGACATAAAACGCTCTGACAATTTTCTGTGCTGCTCTTGCGCCTCTGTATCGGAATGCCTTGCTTGTGAAGTACGCATTCGGTACCGCGCAAATCAAGCCACCTAACAGCAAAGAGTAAGCACTTGTCCAACCCAGTGTCGTATATCCGACTGCTGCGATCACACCAACAGCAATAAACTGGCTGGCAATTATCTTATAGATGGGAGGAGCTTTTATGGTTGACACGTTTGTTGTTTTCTTAACCTTGACGCATGCGCCAAAGTTTCCGCTGCCATCCAAACCCGCGCATTATAGGGAGTTTGATTTTCCTAATCAACCTCGCCTCAGCCTCATTTAATGTGTGCAAGAATTCCTTCCAGTTCGTCCAGGCTGTTGTATTTCAATGTCAATTTGCCCGCACCTTTGGGAGTGTGCTGGATCTGAACCCGCGCCCCCAGTGTCTCTGAAAGGCTCTCTTCAAGTCTGCGAATATCGGGATCCCCTACGAGTTCACTGGCTTTCTTGTCCGGTGGAGCGACCAGCATTCTGCGAACCAGGGACTCCGTCTGACGAACAGAAAGACCCTTCCCTGCCACCACTTTTGCCGCTTCTGTCTGCTTCAGCTCGGTAAGTGCCAGCAGTGCACGGGCATGTCCCATTTCGATGTCGCCATGTTCAAGCATGAGCCGCACATCAGGATTCAAGGCAATAAGGCGCAACAGGTTGGTGACCGTTGCTCTGGATTTGCCGACGGCATCTGCCACTTCTTGCTGCGTCAATTCAAACTCTTCCTGCAGGCGTTTGAGTGCCATGGCCTCTTCGATAGGATTGAGGTCTTCCCGCTGGATATTTTCTATGAGTGCCATGGCAATGGCAGACTCGTCTGACACGGGCTTGATGATTGCGGGGATCTTGTCCAGACCGGCGATCTGGCTTGCACGCCAGCGGCGCTCACCTGCAATGATTTCGTAGCGAGTATCCGAGATCGGCCGTACCACGATGGGCTGCATGACGCCCTGTGCGCGGATCGAGCTTGCGAGCTCCTGCAAGGCCTCTTCATGCATGTCTGTCCGAGGCTGATATTTGCCGCGCTGAATCAGCTCTATCGGAATATTGCGCAGCTCTCCGTCTTTGTCTGCAACAGGCACTGTGGCACTCGCAGCCATTGCCGGGCTCGCAGATGTCTGGTTCTTGCTGGCACTCAGGAGTGCATCCAGGCCTCTGCCCAATTTTTTCTTGGCCGTCATTTTGATTCCGCTTTTCTGAATTCTGTTTTGGGTGTGTCGTTTTACTGCGCTTGTGCCGCCTGTTCCTGACGCCGCAGCATCTCGCCTGCCAGTGCCAGATATGCCACTGCACCACGTGATTGCCGGTCGTACTGGAGGACGGGCATGCCATAGCTTGGCGCCTCGGCAAGTCGAATATTCCGCGGGACAACTGTGCGGTAGACCTTGTCACCGAAATGCGTGAACAGCTGGTTGGAGACTTCCAGGGTCAGTTTGCTGCGCGGATCATACATGGTCCGCAGGATACCTTCGATTCTCAGACCGGGATTCAAGGCTGACGCGATTGCCTGAATGGTATCGACAAGGGCTGACAAACCCTCCAGAGCATAGTACTCACACTGCATTGGAATGATCACGCCGTTTGCGGCAACCAATGCGTTGATGGTCAGCATGTTGAGTGACGGAGGACAGTCGATGACGATGAAGTCGTAGTTTTCTGCCACTCCTTCTATCAGGGACTTGAGTCGACCCTCCGATCCTTCTCGCTGCAGCAAGGCAACTTCCGCTGCAGTGAGGTCACCATTGGCGGGCAGGATATCAACGCCTGCTGGTGTCGTAAGCAATGCGTCAGCGAGACTTGCCTCGCCCATCAGTACTTCATAAATCGACAAGGACAAGTCGCCCTTGTTGATTCCACTACCCATCGTTGCATTGCCTTGAGGGTCAAGATCTATCAGCAGAGTTCGCCGTTTCGTAGCGCGCAGGGAGGCGGCAAGATTCACGGAGGTTGTTGTTTTACCAACACCTCCCTTCTGATTTGCAACTGCGATTACCTTGGCCAATTAGTCCTTACTCCACGCTCTTTGCAAGCAATTCTATGATGTGACGTTCGCCTTCGCAGCCAGGGACACTGACTTTAACAACCTTGCCAATCGTAACGCTGTCCGGAAGCTGCGCCAGCTCGTCCGCTGGCAGCACTCCTTTCATCGCCAGTATTCTTGCCTGTACTCCCCGGGCATTGTTCAAGAGCAAATGCTCAGTGAGCGTCACAAGATCCGCGAGCGAAGAGAAGGCCCTGGTCACAATCGTGTCAATTGCCAGCGGCTCTTTGAAATTCTCTATTCTCAGATTGCGCACTTCCACGTTGGCAAGTCCCAATTGAAGCTTTGCCTGGAAGACAAACCGGGTCTTCTTGCCGTTGCTGTCGAGAAGCACAAACGTCTTTTCCGGGAAACAAATGGCCAGGGGTATTCCCGGCAGCCCAGGTCCGGTGCCGACATCAAGAATGCACTGGCCTGTCATCATCGGGACAAGGGTCAGGCTGTCCAGCAGATGTCTGGAGAGCATGCCTGATGAATCCTTGACACCTGAAAGATTGAAGGTCTTGTTCCATTTGAGCAGCAGATCCAGATAGTCGAGCAACTGGTCGATCTGATGATCGCTCAATGAAAGGCCAATGGCACTCAGGCCTTCGAGCAGTTCCCCTCGGTATTGTGAGCCGGGCTTTTCCATGGAATTGCTGCGCGTCCTGATCAAGCCGACTTCTTGCGAACAGCGTCGTACTTCTTGAGGTAGATGAGCAACAAGGAAATGGCCGCCGGGGTCATCCCCGGAATTCTCGTGGCACGGGCAATGGTTTCGGGACGGGCCTTCTGCAACTTCTGCTTCAGTTCGTTGGACAATCCCTGCATCTGGGAGTAGTCGAAGTCTTCGGGGAGCGCAGTGCCGTCCTGGCGTTTCAGTTTCTTGATGTCTTCTTCCTGACGATCAATATAGCCCTTGTACTTGATGTGAATCTCTACCTGCTCATTGATCTGTCGGGAGATTTCAGGCTCTTCGGAGCCGTGTCGCTGTTCTTCCGACACTGCTTTCAGCAGATTCTCGTAACTCACTTCCGGTCTTGCAAGGAGATCCGCAAGGCTGTATTCCCTGGCAATCGGCTTCTCGATCATTTCATTGATTTTCGAGGCTTTGTCAGTATCTGGCTGGATCCAGACAGTACGCAGCCTGGCGAGCTCCGCGTCAATTGCGTCACGCTTGCGGTTGAACAGTGTCCAGCGTTTGTCATCCACCAGTCCGAGGTCTCGGCCAATACTGGTCAGACGAAGATCGGCATTGTCTTCTCGCAACAGCAGGCGATATTCGGCGCGGCTGGTAAACATTCTGTAGGGCTCATTGGTGCCAAGACTGATCAGGTCGTCAACCAATACGCCGATATAGGCCTCATCACGACGCGGGCACCAATGTGCCTTGCCCTGCGCGGCAAGCGCGGCGTTCAATCCAGCCAGCAGGCCCTGGGCCGCTGCTTCTTCGTAACCGGTGGTGCCATTGATCTGGCCCGCAAAATAGAGTCCTTCTATGAATCTTGTTTCCAGCGAGTAGTGCAGGTCTCTGGGATCGAAGAAATCGTACTCGATTGCGTAACCTGGTCGGGTGATATGCGCGTTCTCGAATCCCTTGATCTCGCGAACCAAGGCGAGCTGCACATCAAACGGAAGGCTGGTCGAAATACCATTGGGGTAAAGTTCGTGTGTGCTCAGACCCTCCGGTTCGACGAAAATCTGATGGGACGTCTTGTCCGCAAAACGCATTACCTTGTCTTCAATTGAAGGACAATACCTCGGTCCCAGGCCTTCTATCACACCTGTGTACATAGGTGATCTGTCGAGTCCACCACGGATGATCTCGTGGCAACGCTCATTGGTTGTGGTGATGTAGCAATTGACCTGACGTGGATGCTCTTCAACACTGCCGAGATAGGACATTACAGGCGTCGGAGTGTCGCCTGCCTGTTCGACCATGACCGAAAAGTCCACAGACCGTGCGTCTATCCTGGGTGGTGTACCTGTCTTGAGTCGCCCGACATTGAAAGGCAGCTCACGAAGTCTTCTCGCCAGAGCAATCGAAGGCGGATCCCCAGCTCGACCTCCGGCGCTGTTTTCCAGGCCGATATGTATTTTTCCACCCAGAAAAGTACCGGTCGTGAGAACGACGCGCGCAGCCAGGAAGCGCAAGCCCATTTGCGTCACGACGCCCGCTACTTTGCCGTCGTTTACAATCAGGTCATCTACAGCCTGTTGGAAAATCTCGAGATTCTGCTGATTTTCAAGAATGCTTCTGACAGCCGCCTTGTACAAGGCTCGGTCTGCCTGAGCTCTGGTGGCGCGGACGGCAGGCCCTTTGCTGCTGTTCAGTATTCTGAATTGTATGCCTGCCCGGTCAGTCGCTCGTGCCATGGCACCGCCAAGAGCGTCGATCTCCTTGACCAGATGAGTCTTGCCAATGCCGCCAATGGCTGGATTGCAGGACATTTGGCCCAGGGTTTCAATATTGTGGGTAATCAGCAAAGTACGAACGCCCATACGGGCAGCAGCCAGTGCTGCTTCGGTGCCGGCATGACCGCCACCCACCACGATGACGTCGTATTCTTTTGAGAAGATCATGATTTACCCAATGACTGAGCCAATGTTCGAGGGCCGGACAGTATAAGCCCTCAATTTGAAATTTGAAGCTATTAAAAAATCAGGCGGTTGCAGTTATACAAAGAAGTAAAAAGTATTTCTTTAGATAGAAAATATAGATAAATACTTAATGATGTTACTGATTATGGTAAGCCGATATTCTGTTGAAAACGCCAATAAACTATTCATTTTCAATATGTTGTGAATTTATAACTCAGTTGATTGTTGCTGTTTAAGCACTTCGCAAGCCGTGGATTCCCTGTGTGGAAAGTACCACTTTATACATTCTGGGTTTTCAGTGAAATTTGATCCACTGGTTGCCAGAGTGTTTTACCGGTGTTGTTCACAGCTTAATACACAGACTTATTTTCCTATGCAGAAGCTGGAGAATATCCGTCCAAGCAGATCATCTGCGGTAAATTCACCCGTTATTTCCCCCAGGAATCGATGCGCCAGTCGCAGATCTTCAGCAACCAGCTCGGATGATCTCTTGTTGGACAATTGCTCCAGGGCTTGTTTCAGGTGATCTCTCGCTGATTCCAGTGCCTGCAGGTGTCTTCGCCTGGCTGTGAAACAGCCCTCTTCTGAGCCTTGAAATCCCATGCAGGACTTGAGGTGTTGCTGAAGTATGTCGATGCCCTTCTGGTGCTTGGCCGACAAGTGAATGGTAGTTATCGACTTGTTGTCAGCAATTGTTTGAAGCTCCAGAGCAGGCGCCTTCATCTGCAGATCTATTTTGTTGCGGATGACTGTGATCCGGGCTGGATCCACAATATTGGATTTGAAGAAGGGCTCCATGACTTCCAGGTACTGCTGGATGTGCATGAGGTCAAGCGAGTCATTTGCCGAATCCACGACAAGCAGAACTCGATCCGCCTGGTCTATGGCTTTCAACGCTCGTCGTATGCCCTCCTGCTCTACTGGGTCGTTGCTTTCTCGCAATCCTGCTGTATCGGTTACATGCAGTGGCATGCCATCAATGTTCAGGTGTTCAAGCAGAGTGTCCCGGGTTGTCCCTGGGATGTCGGTGACAATCGCCGCATCCTTGCCAGCCAGCGCGTTGAGCAAACTCGATTTTCCGGCATTTGGCTTGCCGGCAATCACGACGGACATGCCTTCACGAAGAATGCTGCCTTGTCTGGCCCGGCTGAAAACGTCCTCAAGCGATGCGATGATCCCAGCCAGTTTCGTGACAATTTTCCCGTCTGTCAGGAAGTCGATTTCTTCGTCGGCAAAGTCTATTGCTGCCTCGATGAATACTCGCAGTTCGACGATGGATTCCGCCAGAGAGTGAATACGCTTTGAAAAATCTCCCTGCAGAGTTCGAACGGCACTCCTGGCTGCTTCTGAGCTGCTGGACTCAATGAGATCAGCGATCGCTTCAGCCTGTGCAAGATCTATTTTTCCATTCAGGAAAGCACGTTCTGAAAATTCACCTGGTCGCGCAATCCTTGCACCATATTTCAGAACCTCCTTCACAAGGAGATCCAGTATGAAGTAGCCACCGTGGCCCTGCAGTTCGAGAATGTCTTCGCCGGTAAAGGAATTCGGCGAAGCAAAATAGAGGGCAATTCCTTGGTCCACAGGTTCTCTGTGCTGATCAAGAAATGCAGTGTAATGAGCGTGGCGTGGGACAGGTTTAAAACCGAGCATGCCCTCTGCGATGTGTACACATAGAGGACCTGAAACTCGTACAACACCAACGCCGCTCTTTCCAGGCGGCGTTGTTATTGCGCAGATGGTGTCGCTGTCGATAGATAACGACATGGCATTATCAGGCTTTCTTGGCCTCGAATTCCTTTTCAATTTTTCGAGTGATGTACCACTGCTGCATGATTCCAAGCACGCTGTTGGCGAGCCAGTAAAGCACAAGTCCAGATGGGAACCACAGGAAGAAGACGGTCATGACTACTGGCATGAACCGCATGATCTTTGCTTGCATCGGGTCGGCAGGAGCCGGGCTCAACAGCGACTGTACATACATCGATACACCCATCATCAATGGCAGCACAAAGAAAGGATCCATTACTGAAAGGTCATCGATCCATAGGATGAAAGGTGCCTGACGTAATTCAACACTTTCCATCAATACCCAATACAAGGCGATGAAAACCGGCATCTGCACGAGCATTGGCAGGCAACCTCCGAAAGGATTTATTTTCTCCTTCTGGTAAAGCTCCATGGTTGCCTTCTGAAGTTTCATTTTGTCGTCGCCGTAACGCTCCTTGAGCTGGACCATTTTGGGCATGACGCGGCGCATGTTTGCCATTGAACGGTAACTTGCTGCAGACAATTTGTAGAACAGCCCTTTGACTGTGACAGTCAAAAGCAGAATGGACCACCCGTAGTTGCCGACCAGCGAGTTGATTTTTGTCAGCAACCAGTAAATGGGCGACGCGACAAACCAGAGCCAGCCGTAGTCGATAGTCAGGTCCAGATTGGGAGCAATTTCACGGAGCTCGTATTGATCCTTTGGTCCTGCATAGAAAGCCACTTCCTGTGTCACGGAAGTGCCGGGCTCTACAGAGAACTCCGGGCCGGTAAACCCTGCGATGTATTCACTTGGGTTCTGCGGGCTTCTGCGCATTGAGTACGTATTGAGGGCATCGCTTGATGGAATCCAGGCTGACAAGAAGTAATGCTGGCTCATGGCAATCCAGCCACCTGTTAGCTCATGTGGGGGAATGCCGCTGTCCACATCGCCGAATTCAACTTTGTAATAAGGGTCATCGATAGAAGTCGCTGCGAAACCCATAAATGAGGACATTCCAACGCCGCCAGCACTGCTGGGGTCTGGAAATGTAGTTCGGTTGATCTGACCGAACAAGTTGGCCTGCCAGACACTACTCGTGGTGTTGTTCACGATGTAACTGAGTTTGACCAGATAGCTGCCTCGCTCAAAGGTAAATCTCTTTGTGACTTGAACACCATTCGGGTCGATGTGAAGCAGGTCCACATTGATGGAATCTGCCGAGTCATTCAGAGTGAAGTTGTCAGATGAAACGGTGTAAAGCGCTCGAGCGGAGTTGTCGATACCGTTTCGTCCAACCAGGCCACTTTTGGCGACGTACGTTCTTTGAGCGTTGCTTTCCAGAAGAATGAAAGGATCATTCTCGATATCGATTTGACGACGGTACTGAGGCAGGGATATTTCGAGAATGTCACCGCCATTTCGGTCCAGTGTCACATGCAGGACATCGGTAGTTACAACCACCCGAGTGTTTACCGCAGGGACGGGTGAGACATTGACGGATGATGGCACGTTAGGCACATCTGAGCTGGATGTGACACTTGGTGAAGCTGTAGCTGCAGGTGTATCTATTGAAGCCGTGAGCACTGCCGGAGATGCGGGCTCAGAGAGAGCTGTGCGCGGATAGTCTTCCTGCCAGGCAAGCAGAAGCAAATAAGACACGACCGCGAGGCCACCGATGATGAAGTATTTTAGGGATTCCATTTTCTTTATTTGCTATCTCGGTGACCTGGAGGATTTTGGGGAATGACAAACATCTGGGACGAGATCGATACCGCCCTCATGCCACGGGTGACATTTGAGAATTCTCTTTGTTCCCAGTTGGATACCGCGAGCGAGGCCATGCTTCTCGATGGCCTCTTGAGTATAGTGAGAACATGAAGGATAGAAGCGGCATTGGCGCCCGATCAACAAACTCAAAGTGAGTTGGTATACGGTAATCAGCTTGATGGCCAGTTTACCCAACATCTAGTTCGCCTCGTGTGACAAGGGGGCGTCCGGATTTCTGTATCAAGTCCTGCCAGAGTTTCTCGATCTTCAATCGAATGACATCTTTGCCCAGGGAGCCGATTCCGCTGCGCGCTAGGATAACGATGTCCACTGCAGGGAGCAAACCTTGATTGTGTCTGAAGGACTCCCGAAGAACGCGTTTGACGCGATTTCTGTCAACCGCTCTCGCGACGTTTTTCTTCGCAATCACGAGTCCCAGGCGGGGGCATGCAAGATTGCCGGAAACCGCCAGCACAAGCAGGTGCTGGCAAGAGACCTTGAAGCGAGCATTCTTGAAAACAGGTTGGAAGTCCGAAGCGCCAAGTAGACGTCGCTTTTTGCCGAATCTGAATTCAGACACAGGATCTACTTGTGTGAGTGCAGCGGACTGAAGGGCTTGATCGCTTACGCTGTGAGTTTCGCACGGCCACAAGCACGGCGTCTCTTGATGACAAGTCGGCCGCCTTTGGTCGCCATACGAGC
>CAYWMC010000060.1:0-10034 GCA_964459345.1 uncultured Klebsiella sp.
CACCACCTGCACGTCGTACTCGACTGTGAACAGCGCGTTCTCCCGGCTCAGCATCACGGCTGCGCCATTGTTGACGAGGCCGGTGATCAGCATGTTGTGCCAGGCACTCTGGAACTCGCCGGCATTGCGTGCGGGTGAGCCCAGATAGAGACTCGGCGTGATTGTGCCATTGCCATCGCCAAGCGCGGCGAGGATCTGTTCTGACTCATGTCGGGCCAGCACATCCCAGTGGCTGGCGGACTGCACTTTCTGTTGTTCGGCGCCAGGAAACATCGTGGCGCGCGGGTAGGGCAGATGATTGTTGCTGCCGCACGCGAACAGTGCGGCAGACAGGGAAAGCAGTACCAGGCCTCTGGCGATCTTCATGACGAACCTCTAGTTCCTTGTTTTTTGAAGGATTCCCACGCCTTTGACGGCGTGGGAACTTGAGGCCAGTGTACTACGTCGCTCCAGAATGCGGAATTGTCAGTTGAGCACGCGATAACCACGTCCGCGCAGGCAGTTGTGGATCACCTGATCGCGCTCGCGCATGCCGGAAGAGGCCCCCTGCACGCCGCCGCCCACAGCGCCGACGCCGGCCGATCGCACAGCTGTTCTACGGTTGCCCATGATGCCGCCAATGGCGCCGCCGACAGCTGCCCCCACTGCGGCACCGGCAACGGCGCGCTCACCGACCGGCACCTGATCGGCAATGGCCTGACACTCTGTCAGGTCAGCCTGGTAACGGCCCATGTCGACGCCCTGCGGGTCGATGATCGGGCCGCTGTAAAGAGGGCCGCGACCGGACTGACAGGCAACCAGGGCCAGCGCCAGCACTGGCAGCAACATACGCTTCATCATGATGAATACTCTCCGGAGTAGTGGTGGGTCACACAGGCCGTCGCCCCTGCCGGGATTCGGCCTGTCCTTGTGCATCGCTAACGCGGCGCGCCGGAAACGGTTTACGGCACCGTGGTGCCGGGCGTCAGTGCGGCAGGTGCTGCTGCACCCACTTCTGCAGCTGTCCTGCCGGCAGTGCGCCGGAGACCCGGCCGATCTCCTTGCCCTTGTTGAACAGCATCAGCGTGGGAATGCTGCGAATGCCGAAGCGCTGCGCCAGCGCCTGTTCCACTTCTGTATTCACCTTCACCAGGCGCACCCGTGGCTCCAGTGTGGCGGCAGCCGCATCGAACGTGGGTGCGAATTGCCGGCATGGACCGCACCAGGGGGCCCAGAAATCGACCAGGATGGGCACGTCGCCGCCCAGATGCTGGTCGAAGCTGCTCTGCGAAAGAGGGACGGGGTGTCCCGTGAACAGGGAATTCTTGCACGCGCCGCAGGTCCCTTTTTCAGAGAGACGCTCGGGCGGCATGCGATTCTTGCGATGGCAGTGCGGGCAGGTCACGAAAATCTGGTCTGGCATGGTTGGCTCCCGGAAAATGGGCATCACTGGGTGACGCGCCTACGCCATATCGGGGCGCCACTCGCTGCTTTCAAGGCACAGGGCTGTGCCGTCAGGATTGCAAACGCGGGCAAATTCGATGATCCTCGCTCACGTCTTTCGCCAGTCTTGCAGACACTCCCGATGACAGAGCAACCCCAGCAGCCAGAGACGAGTGTGGCACGCGGCCGAACCGTGTGGCTGCGCCCGACGCTGCGCTGTTCGCAGAAGGAAGCGGTGGCCTCGGCCACCATGACGGCCACGGGCGACAACTTCTTCAATGCCTTCGCGATCTATCTCAATGCCACCGCCGTGCAGATGGGCTGGCTGATGGCGATCCCGCAATTGTTTGGCGCGCTGTTCCAGATTCTCTCGGCATGGCTTGGCAACTACCTGCCCCGCAAACCCATGGTGGTAGTCACCGCCGGCTTTCAGGCTCTTGTGGTGTTCGCGCTGGCAGTGCTGGCGCTGAGCCGCAGCGCCAGTTCCGTGACCTGGCTGATTGCGCTGTGCGTGCTGTACTTCTCCTGCATCAACTTCATTCAGCCCCAGTGGCGTGCCTGGATGGGCAGCATCGTGCCGCAGCGCCGGCGCGGCGTGTTCTTCGCGTCGCGCACGCGTCTGACGATGATGGCCTCGCTGGCGATCTTCATCAGCGGAGGTGCCCTGCTCAGTCTGAGCGAGAAGCTGGATGTCGTGTGGCTGGGATTTGCATTGCTCTTCGCGGCGGCGGGGGCGGGGCGGGTGGTGTCCAGTCGCCTGCTCGCGCAGATGCACGACCCCGATCCACGGCCGCACCCGGCAGGGCGCAAGGGCTTCTGGCAGAGCCTTCTGCAGATGCGCGCATCGCTCAAGGACAGGACGTTCCGGGAATACAGTTTCTTCGTGGCGGGCATGCAGGGGGTAGTGGCGATCTCGGCGCCGTTCTTCGCGGTGTACATGCTGCGCGACCTGCAGTTCACCTATCTGGAATACAGCCTCAATGCCATCGCGTCGATCATGACGCAGTTCCTCACGCTGACATTCTGGGGGCGCTTCAGTGACCGTTTCGGCAATCGTCTGGTCATGCTGTTTTCCAGCATCGTGATTCCGATTGTGCCTCTGCTGTGGCTGTTCTCGCCGGATCACACCTATCTGCTGGTGGTGCAGATGGTCTCGGGGTTTGTGTGGAGTGGCTACAGTCTCAGCACGGCGAACTACCTCTATGACATTCGCCCGCACAAGAGCGACTTTGCCGTCTACGCCGCCATGCAGTCCGCGCTCAGTGCCGTGGCCGTCTTTGCCGGCGCGCTGCTGGGGGGCCTGATTGCCACAGCCGCGCCGCTGCTGGTGGACGCGCTGCCGTTCCTGGATGGCATGCGCAGCCCGCTGTTCATCGTCTTCGTCGCCAGCTTCGCGTTGCGGGTGGCGGTGTCGGTCTGGTTCATCCCCCGCGCGGCCGAGCCGCGAACCCGCAAGCGGCCCCGCGTGTTGCAGATCATTTACCGGGTTTCGCGCTTCAGTGCCATTTCGGGCATTGCGCTGGACTGGCTGAGCGTCACGCGGCGCACCCCGCGCAAAGGGCAGGGTGCTCCGGACGACGACGAGGTGCCGTGAGGGGGCTGATTGAGGCGGGAAACGCTGGCCAGAACCTGGCTCAGTCGGCCAGCCAGACTTCGCGGGCCCAGAGCCAGATGGAATCCCAGCTCTCGTCCGTGATGCGTTCGTCCCAGAACAGCACGGTGCCGTCCTGACTGATGCAGTAGTAGCCGCCGTTGGACTCGCAGATCGGCAGGAAGCGCCGGGGCAAGCCGAGGCTCCATGCCACGGCGGCCACTTCCGGCAGGAAGGTGTGGGAGTTCGGGTCGGTGACCGTCACCGGCTCCAGGCGCCCGCAGACCACATCGCTGACGGTCAGCAGGAAGGCCCGCAAGTCGTCCGGCAGGGCCACATAAAGCTGTTCTTCAATCTCGACGAGCAAGTCCTCGTCGGGCAGTTCCAGCGGGACCGGAACCGGTTCGTTCCGCTCCCGCAACATGTCGATGACATCATCCATACTACTGGGCTGCTCCTGCGTCCCGTTCTTCTACTCGTGCGCCTGCCAGGATCCCTGGCAGCGCGTAATTGCCCTCGTGACAGGCGTATTCAAACATTTTGTCCTGCGTTCTCAGCATTGGAATCTCGGCCGTCCACGGGCTGCTGAAGGTGTCCGGGTCGGAAACGGTGACGCTGTAGTTCATGGTATCAGGCCCGACACGGGTAAAACGCTCGACCGTGTGGAACTGCTCGCCCGAACCGCGATAGGTCTGCAAAGGATGGATATTGCGCGTTTCCACGACCAGGGTCTCTCCTTCCCAGCGGCCGATCGAGTCCCCCATCCACGGCGTCATCACTGCGGGCAGCGGCTCATCGTCGATGCGGATGATACGCGCATCATGCACCATCTCCACCAGAATCATCACATAGCCCGGTGACTGCACGATCTGATAGTGGTTGTTGTACAGAATCGGCAGCATGGGCGGCCCGGAACTGGAACCAAAGGAGAGCAGGCAGCGTTCGGCCAGGGGGCGTGACTCCGGTCCGCGGAAAGGGTCACGGGCGCGCTCTTCGGCGGCCGCTGCCAGCCGTGCCTGGGCCGCCGGTGTCAGCGCAGGAATGCGGCCATCGGGCGGATCGACCACCAGAGACGTGCGCCGCTCGCCATTGTAGATGGCGACCTTGGTGCCATCGTCGAACCAGAAGGCGTTGTAGCTGTCTTCCAGATCAATCTGCCCCTTGGTGGGGGGCGGACGGTTCGGATCACTGGGCAGGTCGGACTCGGCGATGGCGGCCGTCACGGCAAGTTCCATCGCCGCCTGTTCCTCTTCGGTCAGAAAAGGCTTGCCGGCGAACTCCGGCGGTCGTTCCAGCGGCGTGATGGTGTTGTTCGTCCACATGCCCTGCAGGCTGGGATGACCATCGGCCGTGCGCGGCGCGCGGTAGTCGTCAGACTGGGCAAGGCTGTGGGGGCTGGCAAGCAGGGCCAGAGTCAGCAGGGCGGGCGATGCATGTGCAGATCGAGCGAGAGCGGAAAGACGGTTCTTCATTATTGTTCTCCGGGTCTTTGCCAGGGTGCGCGAACGAGCGTCTCGAGAGTAACAAAGACTTTCGTGCGCGGGTAGGGGCAGGCCCTGCCCCTTGGTTGCCACGCAAGCCCTCTGAAAAGGAGTGGATAGCCAGCGCGGCGGCCGCGGTTTACCATGCCGGCTCGTCCAGGCTCAACAGGAACTGCCGCCATGAACTATCTTCCCGCCGTCGAGATGCTTGCGCCGTCTGGTGGCACACCCACCGCCAGCATCCTCTGGCTCCACGGACTTGGCGCCGATGGCCACGACTTTGCCGGCATCGTGCCCGAGCTGCGGCTGCCCGCCGATCTGCCCGTGCGCTTCGTGTTTCCCCATGCGCCCTCGATTCCGGTCACCATCAACAATGGCTATGTGATGCCCGCCTGGTACGACATTCTGGAAATGACGATCGACCGCCGAGTGGATGTCGCGCAGCTGACACGCTCGGCCGAGGCGGTGCACGCGCTGATCGAGCGTGAAGTAGCGCGCGGCATCGACAGCCGGCGCATCATTCTGGCGGGGTTTTCCCAGGGTGGCGCGGTGATTCTGCATGCCGCGCTGACCTGCAAGCGGCCGCTGGGTGGCGCCCTGTCATTGTCGAGCTATTTCCCCACGGCCGATCTGCTGACTCCCGCGTCAGCCAACGCAGCCCTGCCGGTGATGATCTGTCACGGCAGTTATGACCCGGTGGTGCCGGATGCCCTGGGGCGCAAGGCCGACGCCGCACTCAAGGCGCTGGGTCACCCCACCACCTGGCACAGCTATCCGATGGAACACTCACTGTGTCTGGAAGAAGTGCGGGACATTTCCGCCTGGTTTCAGAAGATCCTGGCCTGACTCAGCCTGCCTGCAGGCCGATGCCGCGGGCCATCAGAAACGCCAGCACCGGGATGATGGCCAGCAGAAGCAGTTCGGCTCGCAGGACACGGATGACGCCGGCTGGCACGGCAATGGTCTCGTCGGCGTTCTTGCGCTGGCGCAGCAGGAAGACGGTGGGGTAGATCGACAGCAGACCCACCACCACGAACAGCGTCAGCTTGGCATGGAAGACGGGATTGCCCGTGTAGAACTCAGCCGGTTTCGCCCCCGCCAGCCACAGACCCAGGCCACAGGCCAGCACCACGCCGGCACTGATGCCATAAGCTGCATCCACCTTCAGCAGATTGCGCAGGTCCTCGCGGCTGATCTGGCGTGCAATCGCCATGTTCTCGATGATCAGTGAGCCCGCCAGCACGAGGACGGCGAACAGGTGCAGGTAACGAATCAGAATGTCCATGGCCAGCCTCCCAGGCGTGTCAGCGCAGTGTGAAAGGAATCTTGTGGCGGGTGAGAATCTCGGCAAGCCGGCCACTGCGCAGGGCTCCCGACATGTCCGTATAGCCGCCGATTCCCTCGCCACCAATGAACAGCTGCGGCAGGGTGTTGCTGTGGGTCAGCTCCTCCAGACGGGTGCGCACGGCGCGTTGCAATGCCGGCTCCAGAAACTCGCCGCGATCCAGTTCGTACACCGTGCACGTTATCTGCAAATGCTCCAGCATCTGCTTGGCAGAGCGGCAGAACGAGCACCAGCTGAGGGAGAACAGGACTACCGGCCGGGCCGGATCGGCCAGCACTGCATCGACGGAAAACGATTGCGCGGGTGTGACGTCTGACATGGAAGCTCCTTCTGATGGGCGTGCCCGGGATTGTGGCACAAGGCACGGGCATAATCCTGCGCTTCGACGCATTGCGTGCCTTGGCAGCGCGATTTCCTGTGCTAAAGTGCCGCCTCGAACGTCTTTAACCATGAAGAAAAAAACTGGAGTACACCATGATTGGCTACGTAACACTCGGCACCAATGACCTGGCGCGTGCTGGCGCTTTCTACGACGCGCTGCTTGCAGAACTCAACGCCAAGCGCGTGATGGACATGGATGGTTTCATCGCCTGGGGAAACAGCCCCACCGGAGCCATGCTCTCCGTGATCCGTCCCTATGACAAGAATGCTGCCACAGGCGGCAACGGCACGATGGTGGCGCTGGTGGCTGACAGCCGTGAGACTGTCGACCGTGTCTACAAGAAAGCCATGGCACTGGGTGCCAAGGACGAAGGACCTGCCGGTCCGCGCAGCGAGTCCTATTACGCCGGTTACTTCCGTGACCTGGACGGCAACAAGCTGAATGTCTTTTACAGTGCCTCGTAAGGGCGCTGCCAGTCATTGATGGCGCGGCGCAGGGCCCGCAGGCCCGCGCCGCTTGCTGACAGGGATGAACACATGAGCACGGATGCGCTGCCTGAAATACCCATTCACGACACACCGCCTGTGCCGGGCCTGCGCGAGCGCAAGAAGCGTCTGCGCACGCAGCGCATTCTGGCGGCGGCCCGCCACCTGTTTGTGCACCAGGGCTTCCAGAACACCACCATCCAGGATATCGCCCGCGACGCCGGCATCGGCCTGGGTACCCTCTATCTGTATGCCCGCAGCAAGGAAGACCTGCTGGTGCTGGTGTTCCGCGAAACCCTGCTGGAGATGATCGACTCGGCCTATGCACGAATTCCCGCCGAAGTGGCCATCGTCGATCAGGTGCTGTCTTTCTTCGCCACCCACATAGCCTGGCACCGCGAGCACGAGTCGCTTGCCCGCACCGTCCTGAAGGAGCTGTCCTTTCCGGGGACGGCACAGCGCCGCGACGATGTGCGCGTGATCATGCAGGCTACCTACGCCCGGTTGACCGAGCTGCTCGGACGCGCCCAGTCTCGCGGCCAGCTCGCGCCTGACATGGCCTCGGCCACTGTCGTGAGCAGCATCTTCGGTCTGTATTTCCATCACCTGCAGGGCTTTCTGGGCGGGTTCATCGACGAACATGCCTTTGAGCAGAGTCTGCGCGATGGCTTGCTGCTGTTCCTGCCAGATCCCGGCAAGGCCTGAGGGTCGACGGGCTTTCTCTTGTCGATTCCTGCATTTGACAAAGCGGTGAGAGAATCCCCCGCAGGCGCTCTGGGTCTGCGCTGGACAGTGCCCTGTCCGGTGGTAGCATCTGCGGCAATCTGCCACACCACTCTCGCCATTTGGAGGAATCCATGTTGACGCTATCGAAGGGGCGCCACCGCGCCGCACTGGCCACACTGTTTCTGGCGCTCTGGGCAGGATCGCTGCAGGCTGCCGAACGCGTAGGGGACTTTGCGCTGCTGGACCAGCAGGGCAGGTTCCATCACATGAGCTGGTATGACGACCACAAGGCCATCGCCTTTCTGGTGCAGGTCAATGGCAGTCAGCAGACTGCCCAGGCCGCGGCCGAGTATGCGCGCCTGCAGTCCGCATTCGACTCCCAGGGCATCGAGTTCATGATGATCAATCCGCTGGGCGAGCCGCGCGAGGCTGTGCGGCAGCAGGCCGAGAGTCTTGGCGTGAACGTCCCCGTGCTGATCGACGACTCCCAGGTCATTGCTGATGCCATGGGCATCGACAAGAGCGGCGAGGCGTTTCTGTACGATCCGCGCAGCTTCGAGGTGATTTTCCGCGGCCCCGTGTCGGCGCTGGAAGGGGCACTGACCGAGCTTGTCGCCGGCAGTCCGGTGAGCACCCCGGTCGTGGCAATGGAAGGTGCCGACGTCAGCTATCCCGCCATGGCGCAACACGCCGCCGACGGCATTTCCTACACGAATGACATCGCCCCGATCATTGCGCAGAACTGCGCCACCTGTCACCGCGAAGGTGGCATTGCCCCCTTTGCCATGGACAGTCACGCGATGGTGCAGGGCTGGTCGCCCATGATTCGCGAAGTGCTGATGACCAAGCGCATGCCTCCTGGTCAGCTGGACCCCCATGTGGGCGATTTCAGCAATGACTATGTGCTGGACGTTGCCGATCAGCAGAAGCTGGTGCAGTGGATCGATGCCGGCGCGCAGAAGGATGGCAGTGCTGACCCGCTGGCTGCCCTGACCTGGCCCGAGAGCAAGTGGGCCTTTGGCGAGCCGGATCTGATCGTGAAGATCCCTCCTCAGTCCATCCCTGCCACTGGCGTGCTCGACTACATCACGGTGATGGTGCCCTTCGAAGGCCTGGACCGCGACCGCTGGGTGCGCGCCAGCCAGTACATGCCGGGGGACCGCAGCGTCCTGCACCATACCTTGAATGCCGTCATCGGCCCCGGCGAGCGGCCGCGCAACTTCCTGGCCGCCACTGATCCCAACGTGGCGCACATCACGCCGTACATTCCCGGCGCCGAGCCCCATGTGGAGGAGCCCAACACGGGCGGCCTGCTCAAGGCTGGCTCGATGCTGGGCCTGCAGATGCACTACACCACCACGGGTCGCGAGACCGTGGATGCCAGCGAGATCGGCATCTGGTTCTATCCCGATGACCAGGTTCCCGAAGAGCGGCAGTCCGGCGCCTGCGCCTGCATATTCCCGGGCGGCTGGACCAATATCCCGCCCTACGCGCCACATTTCGAGCAGCAGCAGAGCATCACCATCGACCAGGATGCCTACCTGCACAGCTTTCTGCCGCACATGCACTTCCGGGGCAAGAGCATGAGCTTCGCCGCTCACTACCCGGATGGCACGGTGGAAGAGCTGATCAATATCGCCAACTACAACTACAACTGGCAGATCGAATACAAGCTGGAGGAGCCCAGGTTCGTGCCCGCCGGCACCAAGGTGGTCGCCACCGGGGCGTTCGACAATTCCACTCAGAACAAGGCCAATCCGGACCCGGCCCGTTCGGTGCCATGGGGTGACCAGAGTTGGGATGAGATGTTCTTCGGTGCTGTGCGCTGGAAGTACGTGGATCAGAGCATGTTTCTGAGCACTGCACCGTAAGGAAAGAATTCAGGAAAGGCGGGGGGACAGGACGTCAATGAAAAAGGGGGAGGTGGCTGGATGCCACCTCCCCCTTTCTTCATTGCGCAGTCAGGAATTACTGACCAGCCTTGATTACGGGAGTGCGCAGAACAGGCACGCCTTCCACTTCCACTTCGTAGACGTCACCGTGAGTCAGGGGACGCGTCACGTTCATGGTGCCGGACCACACCAGGTCACCCGGCTCCAGTACGAAGTAACGGGAGATGTAGCTGACCATGTAGTCGAAGTTGAACAGCATGTCAGACGTGTTCTCGCCCTGGCGGACTTCGCCATTCAGACGGCCTTCGATCTGCACGTTGTTCGGGTCGAGACCTGTCACCAGTGTCGGGCCTACGGCATTGAACGTCTTGCTGCCCTTGGCGCGCGTCCACTGCAGGTCAGCGCCCTGCCAGTCACGGGCACTGCCGTCGTTGCCGGCGGTGAGGCCGAAGATGTAGTCAGAGGCATCTTCGATGGACACGTTGTCAGCGCGCTTGCCGATCACGACGACCGCTTCCGCTTCGTAATGGAAGTTGTTGGAATCCACCGGAATGATCATGTTCTCATCCGGACCGATGATGGAGCTTGCCGGCACGATGAACAGGCCCGGGTATTCGGCGGGCTCGCCAGTGATGTGGCTGCGGAAGTTCAGGGCTGTCATGACCACCAGTTCAGGATCCACTGGCGCCTTGAGTGTCACGGCAGACTGC
>CAYWMC010000061.1:0-9835 GCA_964459345.1 uncultured Klebsiella sp.
GACTGGCCGCACTGGAGCGACGAGGACGGCGACTGCCAGAACACGCGGCAGGAGCTGCTCATCCTCAGCAGCCTGGCCCCAGTCACCTTCACCAGTGAACGCGGCTGCACCGTGGCCAGCGGCCAGTGGCTCGACCCTTACACCGGCAACACCTACACCCAGGCCAGCGACGTGGACATCGACCACGTGGTGCCCCTTGCCTATGCCCATGCGGCGGGCGGCTCTGCATGGAGCCGCGAACAGCGCCAGCGCTTCGCCAATGACCCGCGCAATCTGCTGGTGGTGGATGACACCGAAAATCAGCGCAAGGGGGCGGCGGGCCCCAGCGATTACCTGCCGCCGCAGAACTTTCAGCCGGACTATCTGCGCATCTGGCGCGACGTGGTGACCTTGTACGGCCTGCAGTTGCTGCCTGCAGACTCGCAGCTGCTGGGCCTGTAGGAGCGGGCCTTGTGGGAACGGGCCTTGTGGGAGCGGGCCTTGTGGGAGCGGGCTTGCCCGCGAACAGATCCTTTCGAGCAGGTTCGCGGGCAAGCCCGCTCCTACGGTGAACTCCTGCCCGCAAGCCTGCGTATAATCGGGACACAACAACAGCAACAGGACATCCCGCACCATGACCGACACTCCCCCCCAATCCTCTGGCAAGCGCGGCCTCATCGGCATCCTCATCTGCATCGCCCTTGGCGGCCTGGTCGCCCTGGCCGGCAGCGACGGCGGCCTGCGTCTGAACAGCGCACTTGGCCCCCTGCCCCTGTTCGTGCTGTGCGGCATGGTGGGATTCGTGCTGCACTGGCTGATCTTCGTGCCGTCCTTCCTGGCGCAGACCGAACACTACTTCGACCTGACCGGGGCACTTTCCTTCATCTGCACGATCCTGCTGGCCAACTGGCTGGCCGGAGCCACGGCAGGCGACGACCTGCGCTCCCTGCTGCTCTCAGGCATGGTGCTGGCCTGGTCCCTGCGCCTGGGCAGCTTCCTGTTTCTGCGTGTCAAACGTGCCGGGCAGGACCGCCGCTTCAACGAGATCAAGACACGCTTCTGGCGCTTCCTGTTTACCTGGACACTGGGCGGCCTGTGGGTGCTGATCACCGTTGCCCCGGTGCTGGCTGCCATTACCTCCGGTCGTTCTGTGCCCGTGGACGGTTTCGCCTGGGCGGGTGTCGCGCTGTGGCTGGCGGGCTTCATGGTGGAAGTGGTGGCAGACCGGCAGAAGACTGAGTTTCGCAAGGACCCTGCCAATGCCGAACACTTCATCAGCACCGGCCTGTGGGCCTGGTCACGGCATCCGAACTATCTGGGCGAGATGGTGCTCTGGGTGGGCGCGGCGCTGGTCGCCCTGCCAGTGCTGCAGGGCTGGCAGTACGCCACCCTGCTCTCGCCTGTGTTCGTGATTCTGCTGATCGCCCGCATCAGCGGCATTCCCATGCTGGAAGAACGAGCCGACCAGAAATGGGGTGACAATCCGGAATATCTGGCCTACAAGAAGGCCACGCCGGTGCTGGTGCCGGGGTTCAAGGGGCGGTAAGCGACAGTGAGCGACATTCGCGGGCAGGCCCGCTCCCACAAGTCCGACATTCGCGGGCAAGCCCGCCCCCACAAGGGCGCCGACTCTCATAGCACCCAGCAGATTGCGCAGTACTACGACCGCAACACTGCACGCTTCCTGAGTCTGGGTGGCAGTGGCGACGTGGCGGCCATTCACCGGGCGATCTGGGCGCCGGGGGTCACTACGCCCGCGCAGGCCTTCGGTTTTCTGAACCAGCTGGTTGCGAACGCGCTGCAGCCGGTGCTGCCCGCGGACCCTGCCGAGGCCAGGCTGCTGGACCTGGGCTGCGGCGTCGGCGGCACCGCCACCTGGCTGGCCCGGGCGCTGGGTGTCGAGGTGACAGGAGTCACCATCAGTCAGGCGCAGGTGCAGCTGGCACAGCAACGGGCCGCAGCGCTGGGGCTGGCCGAACGTGTCCGCTTCGCACAGGGCAGCTTCTCGTCCATGCCCGTGCTGCCTGCGAGCCATGGCGCCTATGCCATCGAATCCTTCGTGCACGCCGACGATGCGGCCGGCTTCTTCACCATGGCGGCACAGCAGTTGTTGCCCGGTGCCCGCCTGGTGCTCTGCGATGATTTTCTGAATCCTCCCCATAGTGCTGCAGCCCAGGCCTGCGTGGCGCGCTTTCGGCGCGGCTGGCATCTGAACACCTTGCTGTCGGAAGAGGACACCTGCGCCCTGGCGGCACGTGCCGGGTTCACCCTGGTGGAGGTGCAGGATCTGAGTGCGTCATTGCGCGGCTTCCACCCCCTTGTTCTATGGGCGGTGAGCACCCTCACCCGCGTGCCACTGCCTTGGGCCTACTGGCATAACCTGGCGGGCGGCACCGCTCTGCAACACTGTGTGAAGAATGGCTGGACGCGCTATCTGGCGCTGGTTTTCGAGAAGCCTGCAGATACACAGCAGGGGCTAGAAACCCCGGCGCCGGAATGAGTCTCAGCGGCCAATCTGCTTGCGCATGCGGCGGTGTGGGAGCGTGACTTCCACGAAGTCGTCACCTTCCGAGACATACCCCAGCATCTGATAGAAGGGCACGACCGAGACGCGGGCATGCAGGATGATCGAACTGGCGCCATGGGTCCGCAGCTGCCCTTCCACATCGGCAAGTAGTCGCGAACCCAACCCCAAGCCCTGCAGGTCTGCCCGCACCGCCATCTGCCGCAACTTGTAGAGCCCCTCACCCAGCGGCACCGCGACGACACTGGCCAGCAGCGCGTCACGACCATCGAGCAGCACAAAGTGCCACTGCCCTTCTTCGCCGTGCAGGTCGCCCTCTGAAAGCGTCAGTCCCAGGGGCACGCGCAGCACGGTCTCGCGCAGATGCAGCGTCTGCCTGTACTGCGCGGACGCGAAGGCGATCCGGCGACACTGCACCGGATCGACAGGCGGTGTATGGGCAAGCGGCACACGTCGCGCATGGGCCGACACGGCATCGAGCACGTGTGCTGCCAGTGCCCGCCCGCTGCTCCACGCGCCTTCCACCTTGTCGTCCAGCAGCCAGTCACCGCACAGGCCCGCACCTGACTGCGCGTTCCAGACACAGGCCTCACCCAGCGTGCGGGCCGTGTCGGCATACAGCCAGCGGTGCAGGCTTTGCGCAAGCAGATGCTGCTGAGGGTCGACGCCAGTGAGCGTCGCAAAGGCAGCCAGCAAGTGTGCAGCAACAAGTTCGCGGTCAGCCTCGATGCACTGGGCACTCCAGGCCGCTGTGCCATGCAGCAGCCAGACTTCCCCGGCGGGTCGCCCCGGCTTGCTGGAATCACGCGCCACCCAGCGCAGCGGCCCGGCATTCACGAAGGCCGCATCGAAGGGCAGCACCAGAGGCTTGTCGTAGTGCAGCATCAGCGCCCAGCTCGGGCGCATCTGGACGCTGCCAGCATGGGCGGCAAGCTCCGGCAATGCATCCTGCAGCAGGGCGTGAGCCTGGGGAGCAGGAATGGCCAGCAGCACAGCGTCGAAGCCTGCGGCGGTGGCGCCTTCCGCCTCGTCCAGCTGCCACTTGCCAGCCTTGCGCTGCAGAGAACTCACGGTGAACCCGGTACGCACCGTCAGGCCTCTGGCGAGCTCGCGCCCGGGAGCCGTCATGGTGGGTGTTCCCACGAAGCGCTCCACGCTGGACGCGTGCCGATGCCATTCAGCCGCACTCTCCCCGTCATAGACGCGCAATGTGGGTGTCCAGAGCGCAGCGGCGCCGGCGTCAATCCACGCCTGCACCTGCGCGCGAAAGGCCGGCTCCCGGGCCGTGAAGTACTGCGCGCCGTGGTCGCACTGACCGACTTCGCCGCGACGGGTGCTCATGCGGCCGGCCACGCCGCGGCTCTTCTCGAAGATCTGCACGTGCAGGCCCGCATCGGCAAGCATCCGGGCACAGGCCAGTCCGGCAATGCCGGCACCGACGATGGCAATACGAGAGTCTGGGGTGAAGGAATGGGACATGGGGGCCTCCTGGCGCTGGCCGCCATCTTAACGCAATTGCAGGCCCGGCTTGCCAGTGTGCTGTACCGGGCTCATGCACGGGCCTTGCGTTTCTGCTGCCAGCGCAGATAGCCCGTCACCAGCAGCAGCGTGGGCAACAGGCCGCTCAGGAAGGCAAGGAAGCGGCCCACGCCGGCGAAGGCTTCGCCGCTGTGCAGCGGGTGCTGCCAGGCCATGAAGGTGTCAGCTGCAGAGGCAGCCAGCGGGTCGTAGCTGTGCAGCACTGCGCCGCTGTATTGATCGATCCAGACGCGAGTGATCGGGAAGCGCTTGCCGGGCTCACCGGGTTGCTGCAGACGGACAAAGTAGACGCCTGTGGGGCTGTCTGGAGTCTCCAGCCACCGCAACTGCCCTTCCGGGAATTCACGCCGGGCAATGTCGAACGCGGCATCCGCGGTGATGCGTGTGGCACCCGGCACCAGTGTCGAGTGCAATGCGGGTGTGGCGTGCAGGGACGATACTCCGGACAGCACCGGAGCCAGCCAGTCTGGCCGCGCAAGAACTACGCCGGTAACGGTAAAGAGCAGCAGGAGGACGGTGCCATAGACACCAGGCAGAACGTGCAGATCATAGACGCGGCGCGCACTGCCGTGGCGCCAGCGCAGCTTCAGAGATTTCTTCAGCGTGTGCAGGCGCGGCCACCACAGCACAAGCCCGGTAATGAGAGACGACAGGCACAGCAGACCGATGATCGCCACTGCTGTCGAACCTTGTGTCTCCAGCAGCAGACTGTAATGCAGCTCCAGAAGCCAGGTCATGAGGTACTGACCCCAGAAGCGATTGCTGATGAGTTCGAGGGTATACGGATCAATGGCGGTGATCAGCGGAGCAAACGCCAGGTGGGCGGTCTCCTCGGGTTTGTAGTAGCGGGCTACCAGCGCGTAGTCCGGAGCCTGTGGCACCTCGAGCCGCCAGGAGTTCGGACGCTCGGGATGCGCTCTTTGCAGTGCCTGCACCATGTCCTCAAGAGAATGCGTTGCCGCACCGGGCGCGGCTGCGACGACCAGCTCGGGATTCAGCAGCCGGTCGATCTCGATGTAGTACACCAGCACACTGCCAGTCAGCCCGAACAGACAGAACAGCAGGCCCGCGCTGAGTCCAAGTACCAGGTGCACCTTGACCCATATTCTGCGGGCATGTGTCAGCATCGGGAACTCAGCGTGCCTCGATCAGGTACTGATAGGGCAGGCGCTCCACATCCAGATTGAATTCGGTGAAGCCGGCTTCGCGCAGCTCCGCCATCACAACGTCCTCGGACATCTTCATGGCAACGCCGGGCCCGACAGGGTCATCGCGCTTGAAGAAATCCACTACCACCAGCTTGCCGCCGGGCTTCAGGCCAGCGCGCACTTCAGCAAAGTATTCCACCCGGTTCTCGATGTGATGGTAGGTATCGACGATCAGCACAATGTCCGCTTCGGCCGGCTTGAGAGTAGACGAGTCGTAGGGCACCAGTCGCGTCTCCATGCGTGACGTCGGAACGCCTTCGCGCGCCATGCGCTCGTCGATATAAGTCAGGAAGCGTTCATCGACATCCGCACAGATCAGGTTCGCGCCGGCCTCCAGCAAGCGGAAGCTGAAATAGCCCGAGCCACTGCCGATGTCCATGACCGTCTTGCCCTGCACATCGCCGAGAAATGCCAGCACTTCAGCGGGCTTCTGCCATTCGTCTCGGGCCGGATCTTCGAATCCGGCCACCAGGTCCTCGAAAGGACGCTGATTCATGACGTGATTGGCGGCATGGCCAGGACCATCCGCGTTGTGACCTGCGTGTTGATCGGGTTGCGCAAGCGCCGCCGGCGCCGCCAGTGCCACAACGAGCAGAGGCGACAGCAGCACCCCGCGCAAGGATTGGCAAGACAAGGTAAAGCTGTTCATGGGGCTCTCCTGTTCAGGGATCGCACGGCATGCGGGACGCGTGCCTGCGAGGGCACGCTACTGGATCGCCGGAGTATTGTCGCGCGACAAAATGCCGCAGCTGGCTGCGTGTCAGACCCGCGCCCAGCGCCGCAGCAGGTTGTGATACAACTCGGTCAATTTCAGCAGCTGCGGGTCCGTGGCAGACAGGCGCACACTCAATGTCTGAATGCTGTTGTCCAGCTCGTAGAGCAGCGCGCGTTCGCCCGCGTCCTGCACCATGCTCTGAATCCAGAAGAACGAGGCCAGGCGCGTGCCGCTGGTGACCGGCTTGACGAAATGCAGGCTGCCGGACGGATAGAGCACCATGGCCCCTGCAGGCAGCTTGATCGCGCGCACGCCTTCCGTGCCCGCAATGCACAGCTCGCCGCCCTCGTACTCCTCCGGCTCACTCAGAAACAAGGTGGCCGAAAGATCACAGCGCAGAGAGCGGCGCGCCGCCTTGATGGTCATGACCGCCGCGTCCACGTGGGGACCATACTGACCGCCGCCGCTGTAGCGGTTGAACTTCGGCGGATAGATGCACTCCGGCAGCGCCGCGGCGCGGAAGCCGTCATGGGTGCCCAGGGTGCGCAGCAGATGATTGCCAAGACTCAGGGCCGGCTCCACATCTTCCTCCAGCTGCTGATTGTCCTTGACCGCTGCCGAGAGCGAGCCTGCAGTCGCCCGCCCGTCCTGCCAGTTGGCAGCGTCCAGGTGCTGTCGAAACTGCGTTACTTCATGGGCGTTGAGGATGCGGGGAAGTATCAGAATCATGGGTTCATATCTCGTGGGAATGGAGCGTGTGAGGGCCGATCCCGGCGAGGCTCGCGCAGCCCGTCAGCGCCATGCAGACCTGCAGCTCTTCCAGCAGCAGGCGCAGCATGTGCGCCACACCGAGGGGCCCGGCGACAGCCAGTGCGTAAAGCTGCAGGCGCCCGACCAGCACCGCGTCGGCGCCCAGGGCCAGGGCCTTGAAGATGTCGTAGCCGCTGCGGATACCGCCATCCAGCAGCAACGGAAAATCCGCGCCTGTCGCACGGCGCACCGCCGGCAGCGCGGCAAGGGTGGAGCGCACCCCGTCCAGTGCACGGCCCCCGTGATTGGAGACAATCAATCCATGCGCGCCGCAGTCCTGGAGGACACGCGCGTCCTCTGCGTTCAACACTCCCTTGATCAGCACCGGCAACGGGGCAGCCGCCACCAGCGCGCGGATAGCGGCCAGTGTCGGCACCTGCTGCAACAAGGCCGTCAGGCCCGTGCCCGTCGTGGTGCTGGCTGACGGCGGAGGCGGCAGGACGTCCAGCGCTGGAGCGCGCACGTTCGCCGGCACGCGAAAGCCTGCACGCTGCGCGCCGCGACTCAAGGTCTGCACGGGGGTGTCTAGGGTCAGGACCAGCGCCTTGCAACCCGCCTGCGCAGCAGCGTCGGCCAGTACCAGCGTGCGCGCCAGATTCTGCTGCCAGTAGAGCTGGAAGCAGCAGCGCTCAACGCAGGCTGCTATGTCCTGCAGCGGCCGCGAGGCGAGCGCACTCACCACCATGCCGGCAGCCACGGCCTGTGCCCCCTGCGCAGTAGCGATCTCACCCTGCGGGTGCACCAGCACCTGACTTGCCACCGGCGCCAGCAGCAGCGGATGCGCGAGATCCAGCCCGGGCAATTGCAGTCGGGTGTCGAGAACGGCAGGCAGATCCCACAAGCGATTACGCAGGGCAACCGCTGCATAGGCATCACGATTGCCGCGCAGCGTCAGCTCCTCGCCACTGCCCCCCGCAACCCAGGCCAGCGTGGCGGGCGCCATGAAACGGGCCGCGAGCCACTCATAGTCGCTTGCGGCCGCAATGTCAGCAGGAATGCGCGCGAGCGCTTCCTGCCTTGCTGTCATTTTTTCCGGAAATCCAGTCAATTTGTGTTCCAAAAAAATCAGCCATCCATGGCTGAAAAGGGATCAGAACCCGTAGGTGACGCTGGCGCGCAGATTCTGCTGCGCACCCAGATACATGAAGGAGCCGGAGCGGTAGGCCGCTGTCCAGTACTCTTCATCCAGCACATTGCCCGCATTGACGCGCACCGCCAGTCGGTCGGAATGTTCGTAGTTCAGGAACAGGTCCAGCACGCTGTAGGACGGCACCACGATGGAGTAGTCGTTGATGGCCGTGTTGAACCCTGCCGCTGTGTCGGGCTGACCACCGTACATCTCGCTCTGGTACGTTACCGCGCCGCCGACCGAGAGCTTCGGCGTGGCCTGGTAACGCAGCTGCAGATACACGCTGTCGTCTGCAAAATTGCTCAGTGCCAGACCGATCTGCGCCGGTACGAACGCTTCCAGCACTTCCGACTCCATGAACGCCGCACTGAACTGTGCGCTGAGCTTGTCGGTCAGATTGCCGGCCAGACTGAACTCGACACCGCGTACGCGGTTCTTGCCGGTGTTGAGCGTGCCGATGTTGGAGTAGGCATTGCCCACGCTTTCGTGGATATCATCCTTGCTCATGTCGAACACGGCCGCCGTGGCCAGCAGCTTCTCGCCAAAGAAGTGCCACTTCACGCCCACTTCAAGGTTCTCCATGGTCTCGGGCTCACTGTGTGCCACCTGATCCGGCGTGCCGCACAGACCGCCGTAGCCGCAGCTCCCACCCACATCGGACTCACCACCGTTGATATTGGTGGACGAGCTCCACGTGGCGTAGACATTGCCCACGTCACCGAAGGCGCGCACGATGCCGACATGGCCGTTCCAGAAATCGTCGGAATAGTCATACAGCGTGTAGGTGGGCGTGGCACCGCCGGCGCGCACATTGTTGCTGTAGTCGTAGCTGTCATTGCGCAGCCCGAAGAAGCCGGACCAGCGCTCGTTGAAGTCGATGGTGTCCATGGCGAACAGCGACACTGTCTCGATGCCGTAATCCGTGTCCCAGTAGCTCTTTGCCACAGTACGGCCCAGCAAAGTGTTGATGTTGGCCACGGCATTGCCCTGCCCGTCCAGACCACAATAGCTGGCGGTCCCGGCCGGGTTGTTCGCGGCCGTGATGCGGCAGTTGGTCGCGCCGGTATTGGCCAGCGAGTAAACCCCGTTGAGCACCGCTTCGTCCGTGTATTCGGCGCCGAATACCACCTTGTGCAGCAGGGCACCGGTCTCGGCTTCCCAGAAGAAGTTGGTCTGGTTCACGAAGTAGTCCACTTCCTGCCAGCCATTGTGTGTGCTGAAGGTCATGGTGGGCGCATTGGGCGCCACAGGGTCGCCCGCCGCACGGGTGCCGCCACGGGTGCCCGTGGTCACATAACCGTTCCGGGTGTCGCCGAAGCGCGACGCGTTCTGTACACGGAAGTTGTCGGTGAATTCGTACGTGGCCTTGAACGTGAAGGTATCCACTTCGGTTGCAAGGAAATCGCTGTTGGTCTGGGCGTACACCGGAATGTCCTCCACCGGCTTGCGCGTGGCCTGATCGAAGTAGGAACCCAGGTCAGGCAGGTCATCGGCCTTCAGCACGTAGAAGTCGGCGACAAGGTTCAGATCCGGCGTAGCCTGGTAAGCCAGCGACAGCAAGCCGCCCTTGCGCTCGCGGCTCGCCGGGGCACGGTTCGGAACATCTTCGTCGGAATGCAGCAGGTTCACGCGCACGGCCAGGTCCTTGTTCAGCTGCTTGTTGGTGTCCAGTGTCACGCGGTGGTGATCGTCGGTGCCCAGCCCCGTATTGAGGATGGTGAAGTCAAAATCGGTGCTGGCCTGCTTGGTGATGCCGTTGACGGCGCCGCCTGTCGAGCCTCGACCGGCGAACGTGGAGCTGGGGCCCTTGGTGATCTCGATCTGTTCCGTGGCGAAACTCTCCCGGGTAGTCATGCCCGGATCGCGCACGCCGTCCACGAACACGTCGCTGCGTGCCTCATGGCCGCGGATGATGTAGCGGTCGCCGAAGG
>CAYWMC010000062.1:0-9742 GCA_964459345.1 uncultured Klebsiella sp.
GCCCGCAATTCGCAACACTGGGCACACCTCAGACAGCAAGGGTGGCAACATGATCCTCAGAAAGCTGCGATTGCAACGCGGGTGGTCCCAGAGTCAGCTGGCCGAAATGGCCGGAGTGACCACGCGCACGATTCAGCGTATCGAGCAAGGACAGCGGCCTGGCATGGAAACATGCCAGGCGCATGAAAGAGTTTTATGAGTCACTGGTCAGTTATGGAGCGCCGGCTGGTGGAGCGCAAGCTGGGGCGCAAGTTGTAGCGGGTCACTTCACCCTCGTCAGAATTTCCTGACACTGTCACTGAAGGTGCCATTGGTTTCCACATATTGATTCCAGGCATGGATGGCATCGGCATTGTCGCGCAGCCACTCGGCGCGCTCCCCGGCATTCAGCTGCTCTGTCGGGGCGTGTACCTGCGGGTTGAACGTGTCACTCATGGTGGTTGCTCCCTGGACTCTTTGCGAATAGCTTAGGCCCATGCCTTGTCAAAACCAATCTCAACAAGTACCTGCGAGGAACGATCAATGAATAAATTCGCAATGCTGCTGGCCCTGCTGGCCTGCACTGCCAGCCCGGCCGTGCTCGCTGCCGAGGCCACGCCCCCGACGCTGGAGCCGCTGGTGGAAAAGGACTTGCCCGCGCTGGCGGGGCAAACGGGCCTGCTGGCCGCGGTGACGTATGCGCCAGGCGGCGCGTCGGGCCCGCACCGGCACAATGCCAACACCTTCGTGTACGTGCTGGAGGGGTCTATCGTCATGCAGGTGCACGGTGGCGAGGAGCAGACGCTGGTGCCGGGCGACACGTTCTATGAGTCACGCGAGGACATTCATGCCGTGTCCCGCAATGCCAGCATGACCGAGCCGGCGAAGTTCCTGGTCTTCATCGTCAGGGACAAGGACGCTCCCATCTCTGTGCCGGTGGAGGCAGGGCACTAGCCCCTAGCGCTCCACCGCATACGTCAGATACCCCGTAAACATCTCCTGCGCCGGCCCGAACCCCCACTCCACTGCTTCGCGCGGATTGGGGTTGAAGGGGTTCGACAGGGAATTGTCGAAGGCGCCCGAGACATTCACTACCGTGCCGGGCTCCACAGCCAGTGGCGTTTCCAGCCAGTACTGGGGCTGCCAGCCATAGTTGTAGGCCGGCACGCTCACCAGGGTCTCGGCCTTGCCGCCCGACATCAGGTCGAACTTCATGTGCTTGCCACGCTGGTTCATGCGCGGACGCACGGCCAGCAGCGTGGCCTTCTGGTCAAACGTGTAGCTGGCCTGCAGCGCCTGCTCGTTGTCGTTGGGCGTCAGGGTGAAACGGGTGGACACGGGGCGCGTCACGATCTCCTGCGCCGGGGCCTCATCATGGAAGTACAGCCCGATGGTGGTGGTGTCTTCCAGTACGCGGCCGTGGGAGTAGTAATGGAACATCAGGGCCAGCTTGTGGCCGGCGGGAATCAGCACGCCGGTGCCCTCGGGGTAGACGGTGGCGGGGTTCACACCCGGCACGAAGCTGCCAAGGAAGCGGCGCTCGGATGTCAGCGCTTCGTGTTCCTCGCCCCAGAAGTCGCTGTCTGCGGGCACGATGAAGGCCGACAGATTGTGGATCACGCGTTCTTCACCCGGATCGATCTGGAAGGCGCGCACCCAGCGGTCCTCGGTGAAGGGCAGCGCCGCTTCGGTATACATGTAGTCCAGAATGCCCACGGCAGGAATCACATTGGTGGGGGTTTGCAGGACGAAGTCCGGCTCGCCCAGCTGCCAGTCGAACGTCTTGACCAGCGGCACCTCGGCCAGTGGGTCTGCCGCGCCTTCGCCACGCGGAGCGCCGGCCTGCATCCAGTGCATGATCTTCTGGCGCTTCTCGGCAGACAGCACATGCGCGCTGGGCGTTGCCCCGTACGTCTGGTCCACCTGCATCGGCGGCATGCGCTTGTTCATGATCACTTCACGGACCATGGCCGACCAGCCCACCAGCGAGTAGTAGCCGTTGAAGGCGAACGGCCCGGCGCCGTCTTCGCGGTGACAGATGGAGCAGTGTTCCACAATGATGGGCGCCACCTCGGTGGAGTAGTCCGGCACGGGCGCATTGCTGGTGTCATAGGCTATCGCGCAGCCCTGCACCTCGGTGTGCACGGCATCGCCGGCATTGCCGCCGAGCATGGCAGTCAGGCTCTCCTGCAGCGCCGCTCCGGCACTGCCGCGATACTGCAGGGCCAGGCGCTCGGGGTTGAACACCAGCACCTCGCCTGCCTGGCGGATCTGCAGCCCTTCCGCCACCAGCTTCAGTTCATCGGCCAGCACGGGGATCTGCAGTTTCCAGTTGTGGGTGGTGGCGCGCTCGGTGGCGTTGACGTCCAGCGCCAGAAACTCCACGCGTCCGTCGTACTGCGACTTGAGGTCGGCCAGCGCGGCGGCGGCCTCCTGCGCGGCGGCGCAACTGCTGTCATAGGCCACCAGCACCACGGCATCACGGTGCTGGTAGCGGCTGAGCTGGTGGAACACGCCCTGATCGTCCAGCAGCGCAAAGTCGCCCACGCGCTCGGGCGCAGCGGCGACGCTGGAAAGGCTGGTCAGCGCCATGCCCACACCACTGATGATGCAGCAGAGCGAATTCAGAAAATTGCGTTTCATTGAGGGACTCCTATTGTCCACGGCTGATGCTGACGTGGGGGTTCTCGGACTGCGCCCGCGACCAGTTGCGGTCCGGCCAGGTCAGGCCTCCGCGTGCCGGGCCGCCGGCGTTGTAGATTCCCCCGCGCAGAACAAACAGCATGTATTTCATTTCATCGGGCGCCAGATTGGCGCTTTTGTCGGTGTAGGCGGCCACGACTTTCTCGATCTCCTGCTCGCGGTTATCCAGCCCCGGATAGGCCAGCACATCGCCGATCACCACCTTCAGGGCCTCCAGGTTGTCCAGGATGTAGGCGGCGTCCTTGTAGGCGGCGTAGAACGAGGGCGCAATGACCGGGCTGGTGGGAATATCGGCCGGCAGCTGCACGAAGCCGCTGTGCTGGCGGATGAGCTTCTCGTTGTACAGGGCAATCAGGCGCTCGACGTCGGTATTGAGCTGATCGTCGTCGGGCGCGCTGATGACGATCTCCAGCAGCGCAATCTTCAGCCACTGCGACGCCCAGGTCAGGCCGGCGAACTGCGGGAAGCCGGCGGCATAGGAATAGGCGTAGGCGTGTTCAGACAGAAGATCGTCCGACTTGGGGCGTGAGGCCACGGAATGGGCGTCGTCGCTGAGATAGTCCTGCACCGCAGCGGCCACGGCTGCTTTCTTGTCGGCAATCGCCGCGTCCAGGTGGATCTCGATCAGCTGCTCCACGAATTCCCGGCCGCGTTGCAGGGTCTGCAGGGCGTCGGGTGGCAGCACGCCGATCTGGGCCAGCAGCGGGCGTACTTCCTCGGCGGTGTGCTGTTCAAACACCACGCCCAGCAGGCCCGGTGTCACCCGGCTCTCGAACGCGCGGTGCGGCCCCAGCAGCGACAGATGGTTGCCGGCTGTGTGGTAGTGGGATGTCTGGGCTTCCTCGAGTTCCGCCAGCTTGTCCAGCAGCATGCGCTGGCCAACGGCGGCGGCGGGGGATTCATTGGTCAGCACCACTTCCTCATACGCCCTGGCCTGCAGCACGTCGTGGGCCAGCAGCAGTTGCTGCAGTTCCGGGTAACGCGTGGCCAGGATCGTGGAGTCTGCCGCTGCCGTGGTGGCGAGGCAGGCAAAGGCGCCAAGGCCCAGGACCACCTGTCTGGACAAGGGGCGAAACATGGTGAGGCATGCAAAAGACATCATCGGGACACTCTGTGGGCTAGGGAATCTCAGGGTCCAGACTAGCAAGATGGCGCCACTCGCCCCTTGATCTCGGTCAAATGAGTTGGGGATGATGTGGGCGGGCAAAAAGTCAGGTGTCGGGTGCAGAACCAGAAAGGAACGGCATCTTTTCTGCATGGACAAACAAAATGGCTGCAATCAGGGTCTATGAATCTAGTCCTGAAAAGCCCTGAAATTTCTGAGTTCCAACCATGGAGAGGTCATGTTCAAACAAGCATTCGGCACGCGCTGGCGTGAAACCACTGACAGCGCAGGGCCACTTTTTCTGGGGCGCCTGCTGGTAATTGGCGCCCTTCTGGCATCCCCCAGCTTTGCCCAGACCCCCATCACCACCACCGACGTGCGCCCCGCCATGCAGGCCGCCCGCATGCCGGCGCAGAGCGAGGTGCAGCTGGACGGGCATCTGGACGAAGACGTCTGGGCCCTGGCCACGCCCATCACACAGTTCCGCCAGCAGGAGCCCGTGGAAGGCGGCGAACCGAGCGAGCCTACCGAGATCCGCGTGCTCTATGACGACGAAGCCCTGTACATCGGCGCCATGCTGTTTGATTCCGACCCTGAAGGCATCCTGGCCTACCAGCTGCAACGGGACGCCGGTCTGGGCACTGATGACCGCTTCATGTGGATCATCACTACCTTCGCCGACAATCGCACTGGCTATTTCTTCGAAACCAACCCCGCGGGCCTGCTGGGCGATGGCCTGATCGAAGGCGGCGGCGGCTTCAACAAGCGCTGGAACGGCATCTGGAACATGCGCACGGCCATTCAGAACGATGGCTGGTCGGTCGAGATCCGCATTCCGTTCTCAACACTCAACTTCGACCCCGAGCTGGACACCTGGGGCATCAACTTCCAGCGCACGATTCGCCGTTACAACGAAGAGATTCTCTGGAACGGCTGGCGGCGCACCGAGGGGCTGTTCCGTCCGGTGCATACGGGCGAGTTGCGCGGCCTGAGCGGACTCAGCCAGGGCCGGGGCATCGAGCTCAAGCCCTTCATCAACGCCTCGACGAACCGGGGGCCCGGCGCGGGCGCGAACGCTGGCAGCGACGCCAAGGCGGGCATCGACATCACCTATTCCCTCACGCCCTCCCTGCGCACGGCCCTGACCATCAACACCGATTTCGCGGAAGTGGAAGTGGACAACCGGCAGGTGAACCTGACGCGTTTCCCGCTGCGCTTTCCGGAACAACGGGAGTTCTTTCTGGAAGGCTCGGGCGTGTTCTCGCTCAGCGGGGCCGACCCGTTCTTCAGTCGCCGCATTGGTCTGGTGGATGGACAGGAAGTGCCGATCGACTTCGGCGGACGTCTGGGCGGCCAGGTCGGCAACTACGAGGTGGGCCTCTACCAGGTGCGCACCGGGGACATCACGCTGGAGAACAGCGATGGCACCGCGCGCCCCTGGGCTGCGGAGGATTTCACCGTGGGGCGCGTGAAGCGCAGTCTGTTTCAGCAGTCCCATGTGGGCATGATCTACACCCGGCGTGCCTCGGACACGATCGCGGGCAACCGGCCTCTGGAAGACCGCCACACGCTGGGCGCCGACTTTGATTTCTTCACCTCGCAGTTTCTTGGCCAGTACAACGCCCAGGTCGAAGGCTTTCTGCTCTACCACACCGACCCGCTTGCCGGGGGCGACATGCGCGCCTCCGAGCGCCGCGCCAGTGGACTGGACCTGGCATTTCCGAACGACCTTGTGCGGGTGAGCTCCTCGCACCGGGAATTCGGCGAGCAGTGGGACCCGGCCGTGGGCTTCGTGGAGCGGCGCGGGTATCGCCGCCATGCGCCGCAGCTGACCTTCGCGCCGCGCCCCGAGCGCTGGGAGAGCATCCGGCAGACGGAGCACGGGATCGAGTTTGAATACCTGACCGATCTGGACGACCGGCTGCTGACACGCAATCTCGAGATCACGCCGCTGCAGATCAATTTCGAGAGCGGTGACCGCCTGGGCGTTGAAGTCGGCCGCAATTTCGAGCGCCTGGACCGCACGTTCACCGTCTATGGCAGCGGTGCCGATGCCATCCGCATCCTGCCTGGCGACTATGATTCCGACAGCTGGTCGGTCAGCGGCAGCACGGCCGGCCGCCGCATGCTCTCAGGCACGCTGGAGTTTGAACACTCGGGTTTCTGGGGCGGCGAGCGCGACACGCTGGATGTCTCCGGCACCATCCGTTCGCGCGGCGGCATGCAGCTCACCACCACGTACCAGCACAACCAGGTCAGCCTGCCCCAGGGCGACTTTGATACCAATCTGGTGCGCCTTTCCTGGGCCTGGAATCTGAGCCCGTGGACAGCCATCACGGGGAACGTGCAATATGATGACCTCTCGAATGTGCTTGGGTTCTATGCCCGCCTGCGCTGGATCGTACAGCCTGGCAATGACGTCTTTCTGGTCTGGAGCAACAACTGGTTGTATGACGACGGCCCCCTGAGCGACAGCCGTTTCTCGACGCTCTCCAGTGGTGGCGCTTTGAAGTTGAATTACACGCTGCGTTTCTGAAGCGCGGCGTCTGCACACACAAGGAAGCTGCATGATTCCGCTTGATGAGTTGTTGCTGTTCGCCGGCGCCGCCCTGCTGATGGTGCTGACGCCGGGCCCCAACATGATTTATCTGATTTCGCGTTCCATAAGTCAGGGGCGCAGAGCCGGCGTCATTTCCCTGTTCGGAGTCATTGCCGGGTTTCTGGTGCACATGCTGGCAGCGGCCGTGGGGCTGACGGCCCTGTTCCTCGCGGTGCCGTTTGGCTACGAGGTTCTGAAATGGGCCGGTGCGCTGTACTTGCTCTGGCTGGCCTGGCAGGCCGTGCGGCCCGGCGCGAGATCGCCATTCGAAGCGCGGGATCTGCCCGTTGATTCACCTGCAAAGCTCTTTCTGATGGGCTTCCTCACCAATGTGCTCAATCCGAAGATCGCGGTGTTCTACCTGGCCATCCTGCCGCAGTTCATTTCGCCACAACACGGCTCCGTGTTTTCCCAGAGCATCGTGCTTGGCCTGACGCAGATCGCCGTCAGCTTCTCCGTCAATCTGCTCATCGCTCTTGGTGCAGCTGGCATCGCATCCTGGTTCTCCCGCAATCCTTCATGGCTCGCCACGCAGCGCTATTTCATGGGCTTCGTGCTGGGCGCACTGGCAGTCAGACTCGCAATGGAGCAGCGTCGAAATGGATAAGCTGGACCGTGTCTATCAAATGAAATTCGCGAAGGTCTACCCTCTGTATGTGCAGAAGGCGGAACGCAAGAACCGCACGAAAGAGGAAGTCGATCAGATCATCTGCTGGCTGACGGGTTACACGCAGGCAGGGCTGCAGCAGCAGATCGACATCGAAAGCAGCTTCGAGAAATTCTTCGCCGACGCCCCCGTCTTCCACCCCAATGCCACGCTGATCAAAGGCGTGGTGTGCGGCGTGCGCGTGGAAGACATTGAAGACCCGCTCATGCGCAAGATTCGCTATCTCGACAAACTCATCGACGAGCTTGCCAAGGGCAAGGCTCTGGAAAAAATTCTGCGGCAGTAAGGGAATCTCCACGGACACACAGCAATGGATGAGCAAATCAGTTGATCACGAATATCGAAGACTTCTTCACGCTGGGGTGCGGGCGTTGCGAGCGCTTTGCGACTGCGGATTGCTCCACGCGCCAATGGGCCGCCGGGCTGCTGGCGCTGCGCAGGATCTGTCTGGACCTGCAGCTGCTGGAAACCGTGAAGTGGGGGCACCCCTGCTACATGCACGCCGGTCGCAACATCGCCATCATCGGCGCTCTGCGCAATGACTTTCGTCTGAGTTTCTTCAATGCCGCGCTGCTGAAGAATGCCGGGCAGGTGCTGGAGAAGCAGGGGCCCAATACGCAGCACCCGGACATGATCCGCTTCACAGACAATGCGCAGGTGGCTCAGAAGGAAGCCATCATCCGCAGCTGTCTGCAGGAGGCAATGGCATACGCCGACGCGGGCATCCTGCCGCCGAAAGTGGCCACCGCCATCGACCTGCAGGACGAGCTGGTTGAGGCCCTGGATGCCGACCCGGAACTGGCCGAAGCGTTCCACAATCTGACACCCGGGCGGCAGCGCAGTTATGTCATTCATCTGAGTTCTGCAAAGAAAGCCGAGACACGCATTGCGCGCATCGTCGCGTGCCGCGGGAAGATTCTGGCGGGCAAGGGAGCGATGGAGAGGTGATATGCATACAGCAATCCTGAACGACGGCCCCGCATCCTTCACTGTCTCGCTGCATCACTCGCCGGCGAACTCGCGACTGGTGCTCTTTGCCGCTGGCGCCGGCGGTCTGCCCGAGCGCTACAGCACCTTGCTGAATACGCTCGCGGCCTCTGGCTGCACGGTGGTGGCTCCGCACTTCGAACGCCTGGCCTCGCCCTTCCCGACTGACGAGGAACTGCGCCTGCGGGCCAGACGCTTGACCCTGGCCCTGAATGCCTTTGCACAGCCGGGCACCGTCGTGGCCGGCGTGGGCCATTCCATCGGCGCCAGCACGCTGCTGGCGATGAGTGGCGCGCAGATGTGGCTGGGACCGGGCAGGCAGGTGGCCATAGAACCGGATGCCAGACTCTCCCGGCTGGTGCTGCTGACCGCCCCGCTCGGCTTTTTCCAGGCGCCCGGAGCGCTCGACGCCGTGCGCGTGCCGTTGCAGGTGTGGGCGGGGTCCGAAGACACCATCACCCTGGCGTCCCAGGCGCAATGGCTGGCGGAGGCGCTTCGTGAGCGTCTGCCTGTGGATCTGCGCATTGCCAGTAGCGCGGGCCACTTCTCCTTCATGGACGCGCCCCCGCCCCATGCCGTGGAAACAGTGCATGACAAGGCGGTGTTTCTGGCGGAGTATTCAGCGCAGGTCAGCAATTTTCTTCTGCATGACGAAGGAGGCACTGCCTTGTGAGCACGACCAAAACCCGCGCCACTTCCGCCAGCATCGACGACTATATTGCGTCGCGCGCCTCTGACACCCAGCGCGCCGACTGCGCCGTGCTGATGGCGCTGCTGCACAAGGTCACAGGGGAAGAGCCAAAGATGTGGGGCCCCAGCATCGTGGGCCATGGGGCGTACCAATACACCTATGACAGTGGCCACTCGGGCGAGTCCTGCCTGACGGGCTAATCCTTCTTTGCCCCAATGGTGGCCACCCGCCCCAGCAGTTCGATCAACAACGCAGTGTCGGCTTCGCCCAGGTGCTCGGCAAACTCGGCCTGGGCCTGGCGCCACATGGGCATCAGTTCCTGCAGGGCCGCAGAGCCGGCCTCGGTCAGGCTGACTTCCCGCGCCCGCGTCATGCCTTCGTCGCTCACGACAATATACCCGTGTGCTTGCAGGGGCAGCAGATTGCGGCTCATCGACGTGCGGTCCAGCCCCATCTTGTTCGCCAGCGCGGTAATGGACAAGGCGCCGGCCCTGCTCAGGATGAACAATACGCTGAACTGGGTGGCTTCCACCGGGCTGTCCTTCATGGCAGCCCCATACTGCTTGCTGACCGCGCGGGCGGCGCGCCGCAGGTAGAACAGGTTGCAGGGGTTGTCCATCGGCGTGAACCCGGTGCCCTGGTGGGAGGAGTGTTTGTCGGTATTCATGTTCAAGCGGGCCTCTGTGGGAGTCACAAAAAGACACATGTCGTGTATATACACGCATAATGCGCCCCTGTAGCGTTGCAGCCAACAAAAATTATCGTCACTTCAGGAGTTCCCATGCGTCGTGCTACCCGTCTGCATACATTCACCACTGCATTCTGCCTTGCCACTGCCATCTCTTCCACCCTGGCACAGACACCCGAGACGGACTCCACTGTGACCTATGGCGCCGAGTTCTTTGCGGGCTCCGGCGCGCTGACCGTGAATGACATGCTGGACCGCGTGCCCGGCATCGAGATGATTCTGCAGGCCACCAACGTGTCGTCAGTTTCCAGCGATGGCAACCG
>CAYWMC010000063.1:0-6802 GCA_964459345.1 uncultured Klebsiella sp.
GTGCTCGGCTCCTGCGCCATAGGTGTGTTGTATGTGCTGATCAGTGAAAGAATGGTGCTGACAGAGCAGTGGAGGGCGTTGCTGGTAGTGGGTTACCTGGGCGCCTTCACCACGTTTTCCACGTTCTCGCTGGATGCCTTGCTGCTGCTGCAGGAGGGACGTGTGCTGCCTGCCCTGGCGTATGTGGGAACCAGCGTGCTGCTGTGTCTTGCCGGCGCGTGGCTGGGCATGATGCTGATGCGGGCACTGTAAACGCCCCGATTTTGATGACTACGAAACAGGAAACATAGACTCCATGCTGGATCCGAAATGGTTGCGCACAGAACCTGAAAAACTGGCGGCATTGCTGAAGAAGAAACACTTTGATCTGGATATTGCGCAGGTCAACGCGCTGGATGTCCGGCGTCGTGAACTGCAACAGGAAACCGAGAAGCTGCAGAACGAGCGCAATGTCCGCTCGAAACTCATTGGTCAGGCCAAGGCTGCCGGCCAGGACGTAGCACCGCTGATGGCAGATGTGGCCTCGCTGGGCACGTCTCTGGAAGAGAACAAGAAGGCACTGGCTGAAGTGCAGGACGCCTTCAACGACTTGCTGATGCGCATCCCGAACGTGCCCCAGGAGTGCGTTCCTGAAGGGCGAGACGAGCACGGCAATGTGGAATTGCGTCGCTGGGGCAGTGCCCGGCAGTTCGATTTCGAGATCAAGGATCACGTCGCCATCGGCGAGGCGCTCGACGCTCTGGATTTCCCGACAGCGACCAAGCTGACTGGTGCGCGTTTCGTGGTGCTGCATGGCAGTACTGCACGTCTGCACCGGGCGCTGATCCAGTTCATGCTGGATCTGCACACGCGCGAGCATGGTTACCAGGAAGTGTATGTGCCCTACATCGTGAACCGCGAATCGTTGCTGGGTACCGGCCAGCTTCCCAAGTTCGCCGAAGACCTGTTCCGGCTGGAAGGGGAGAATGAGTACTACCTGATTCCCACTGCAGAAGTGCCAGTGACGAATCTGGTGCGCGACACCATCGTGCCGGCCGAGAAAATGCCGCTGAAGTATGTGTGTCACACGCCCTGTTTCCGCAGTGAAGCTGGCAGCTACGGCCGCGACACCCGCGGCATGATTCGCCAGCACCAGTTCGAGAAGGTCGAACTGGTGCAGATGGTAAGGCCGGAGGAGTCCGACGCTGCGCTGGACGCGCTGACCTCGCATGCAGAGAAAGTCCTGCAGCTGCTTGGCCTGCCATACCGTGCCATGCTCCTGTGTGGCGGTGACATGGGTGCCAATGCCGCGCGTACCATCGATCTGGAAGTGTGGCTGCCCTCCCAGAACTGCTTTCGCGAAATTTCTTCCTGCAGCACGTTTGAGGACTTTCAGGCGCGCAGAATGCAGGCACGCTGGCGCAACCCGGAAACGGGCAAGCCCGAGCTTCTGCACACGCTCAATGGCTCTGGCCTGGCGATTGGTCGCACCCTGGTGGCCATCCTGGAAAATTTCCAGAACGCAGATGGGTCCGTCACCATTCCGGAAGCACTGCGCGGCTACATGGGCGGCATGGAACGTCTTGTCTGACACAAGGCGCAGCCTGCCATTTCACTTACTGCGGAGACCCACTGCATGCAGTTCCTGCCTGTATTCCTGAACGTCCGTGCACAGAACTGCCTGGTGGTTGGCGGTGGCGACGTCGCTTACCGCAAGGCCGTGCTGCTGGATCGGGCGGGGGCACGCCTGCGCGTAGTGGCTCCCGAGATCGATGCGCAGCTGGAGGCTCTTGTCATTGCAGGCGCGGGAGAAATGCGCCTGCGCGAATTTCACGACAATGATCTGGAAGGCGTGTTTCTGGCCGTCGCCGCCACGGATGACGAAGACGTCAATGCTGCGGTGTCGACGGGCGCCAAGGCGCGCGGTCTTCCTGTGAATGTTGTCGACAAACCCTCTCTGTGCAGCTTCATTGTGCCGGCCATCGTGGATCGCTCCCCAGTGGTGATTGCCATCTCCAGCGGCGGAGCCTCGCCCATCCTGACCCGCAAGCTCAAGGAGAAACTGGAGACTATGATTCCTGCCGGCTACGGCAGACTGGCGCTGTTGCTGGGCAGTTATCGTGGCCGTGCGAAGAGCGTGATTGCTGATTTCAAACGCCGCACGCGCTTCTGGGAAACTCTTCTGTCGGGGCCGTTTCAGGAAATGGTGCTCTCTGGCAAGGAAGACGAGGCACGCAGACATATCGAGCAACAACTGGCCCTGTCCGAGCATCTGGATATTCGCGGCGAGGTATTTCTTGTCGGCGCCGGCCCGGGTGACCCGGATCTGCTCACCTTGAAAGCCCTGCGCCTGATGCAGGAGGCCGATGTGGTGCTCTACGATCGCCTGGTGTCGAAGGAGATTCTGCAGCGCATCCGCCCGGACGCCGAAAAGATCCATGTCGGCAAGGAGCGGGCGAATCACACACTGCCGCAGGAACAGATCAATGAGATGCTGGTGCGCCTGGCGCTGGAAGGCAAGAAGGTGCTGCGCCTGAAGGGCGGCGATCCTTTCATTTTCGGGCGCGGCGGTGAAGAGATCGATCGCCTGGCAGAGGCGGGCATTCCTTTCCAGGTAGTGCCAGGTATCACTGCCGCCTCCGGCTGTGCCTGCTATGCAGGCATCCCACTGACGCATCGCGACTGCTCGCAGTCCGTGCGCTTTGTGGCAGGACATCTGAAGAATGACAGTCTCGATCTCGACTGGCCGGAACTCGCGAAGGAAAATCAGACAGTGGTGTTCTACATGGGGCTGATGGGGCTGGAAATGATCTGCGCGCAACTCATTGCACACGGCATGCCCGATACAATGCCGATAGCACTGGTGCAGCAAGGCACCACCCCCAATCAGAAAGTGCTTACTGGCACCCTGGCAAGTTTGCCGGTGATCGTGAAGTCCACGCAGGTGCAGGCACCGACGATCATCATCGTGGGCCGTGTCGTGGAATTGCAATCGCGTTATGCATGGTTTGGCAAGGCGGCCCTGGGAGCAGGGCCGGATGCGCAGGACGCATTCTCCTGAGAGAATGCTGCTGACCTTACACGATCAGGTCGAAGTCGCGGCGTAGGATGTCCAGAATTTCCTGTCTCGGGTTGTCTGACAATTCGATGGTTTTGCCTACGATCTTCGCGGCGATATCCAGATACGTGCGGGAGACCTGCAGCAATATCTCTTCCGGCAGTGCGTTGTCGCGTGCCAATGCAGCGCGCTCGGGCATGCGGTCCTTGTTGAGCAGAATGTCCGGATCCGGGAAATAGCTCAGCAACTGCTGACGGAATTCTTCCTTGGATTTTTCGATCACTTCGCCAGTGCGGTAAGACGGGCCATCCCAGATGCGCGATGAATCAGGCGTGCCGACTTCATCCATATAGATCAGTTTTTCCTGGCCCTGCTTGTCGGTGACATAGCCGAACTCGAACTTCGTGTCGACGAATACCTGGTCAATCTTCTCCAGCGCCGTGCTGATGAGGTTGAAGCCTTCCCGCAGCAATTTCTCGTAGAAATCGATGTCCTGCAGATTGCGGAAGTTGAATGCCGCGTAATTGCGTTCGATGTCCTGTCGCGTGATGTTCACATCGTCTGATTCTGGAACGCCGGGGATGCCGCGCAGTATGCCCTTGGTCGAAGGAGTGATGAGAAGCTCCGGCAGGCGTTGATCCTTCTTGAGTCCATCGGGAAGGGTGATGCCGCAGAATTCGCGCTCACCCTTGCTGTAGGAGCGCCACATGGAGCCTGTGATGTACTGCCGGCAGATCGCTTCTATCATCACCGGCCTGGCTTTCTGGACGATCCACACGAACGGGTGGGGAATCTCGAGGATGTGACTGTCTGCCAGCCCTTGCTCCTTGAACATGCCAAACCAGTGATTGGAGATGGCATTCAGTGCGGCGCCTTTGCCAGGCACGCCATTGAGACCGCCCACTCCGTGCCAGATGCAGTCAAAGGCAGAAATGCGGTCGCTGATCACCATGATGGCCAGCGGTGCATCGGGTGCCACATCATAGCCACGCTCCCGAATCAGGCGTTTGCTGTCGATTGCAGTTAGCCAGTACACAGAGCGGACCTTGCCGCTGTGAACGGGCTTGTCGGTGCGAATCGGCAAGTCATTGTTGATGGCAAGAACGCGGTCAGCGAGGCTTCTGGCAGTGCTCATTGGAAGGAATCCTGTGGGTCAGTAGCAGTAATCGGGAGGTAAATTTGATGAGCGCGAATCATAGCAGAAAGCCTTTCATGCGCCACGGGCGCGAGCGCTCAGAAGCAATTCTCGGGGCGGGGCAGGCCCGCAATCTTCGCGCCAAGCAGCGCCGGATTACCGGGAAAAAGTGACAGCAGATACACGCTGCGGCCTTTGTCCGGACCCAACTGACGGGCAGTGTATTTCACCAGGGCACGCATCGCTGGCGACAGTCCATGCGCAGCATAGAATTGCCGCAGAATATGAATGATCTCCCAGTGCGCGGGGCTCAGCTGCACTGATGCCGCGGCGGCCAGACTGATCGCCACATCCTCGTCCCAGTCATCCAGAGAGCGCAGATACCCGTCATTGTCGAGTGGGATCCTGCGTTGATCCGCCAGCACCAGACAGTTCATGTGCACACTCGCCTGCATGTTCAGAACCAGTGAACGGATTGCCGGTGAGCACAGGCCAGCGCGACGAATCCGGCATGATCGACGGCAGTAATGAAAGCGGGCAGGGCGCTCTCGGAAAATCCTCTTGCGCTCAAGTCGTCCCGCAGGACACAGCATTGCAATTGCGAAAGATCACAGCCCTGAGCAGTTGCGGCATCTGCCAGTGTCCTGACATTGTAGGCGCCATCTTCAATCAGAAGAATGCAGTCGCCAGCACGCGCAACCCGCAGGCAGGAAGCCAGCAGATCGGAGCTCAAGGAGTGCTTGTTGACAGTATGAAGGGTTGTCACAGCGTGAATACCACGTCGGATTGGCGAATGAGTTCAGCGATCTTCTGCGCGTCACACACTCTGGCATCGATTGCCAGTTGCTCGGGGGACATTCCACGCAACGTGAGAGAGTGCTGTTCCACATAGACCTGGTCGACATCATAGAGAGGCAGGGCGGCCAGTGCCGCACCAAGATCTTTTGCATTGATGCTGCCAGCGGCCTGCTGGCGCTGCAACTGCAGCACGCCGTCGTCCATGAAGATCAGAGTCACATGCTGGTCAAAGACCGCAGCGGAAAGGACCATGTCGAGGCATGCCTTGGCATAGCCACTGCCATAGGGAGTGCGGCGACTGATGAACGTCAGATTCTTGCGTATGCTCTGCTCATTGCTCATGGCTTCATGCTCCGAAACTGATGACTCGGTCGGATACCAGACTGGCATCCACCAGTTGCCCCAGGCCTGAGAGCACCACGCTATCCATCAGATTGCCGCCACTGCGCTCATAGCGCACCGCTTCTCTGGCATCGAGTACACCGCGCTTGAGCGCCGAGGAAACGCAGCTGACCGCCTCTATTTCATGTTCGAGAATCAGGGAGTTCCAGGCCTTCACGAGGTCATGCTCATCCTGTGCGGGCACACTGAGAGCATTGGTATTGTGAACGCCATCGTAATAGAAGAACAAACGCACTATTTCGTGGCCCTGGGTCAGAACCGCCTGCGCGAAACGCAGAGCACTCAGGGAAGCCTGGCTGGAATAGGGGGCTGCATACAGCACGATTGTGAATTTCAAGGTATTCGCTTCCGTGGCAAGTCGTCAGAAACGAAAAGCCCCGATCGGGACCGGGGCTTTCCATGACTGGCCGATCGTCTGTGCTTACTCGTCGCCGGAGAAGGCTGTCAGCAGGTGGATCAGGCTCATGAACAGGTTGTAGATTGACACGAACAGCGTGATGGTGGCGAGGATATAGTTACGTTCGCCCCCATTCACGATTTCACCTGTCTGGTGCAGGATGATTGCGCTGGAGAAAAGCATGAAACCCACCGAAATGGCAAGTTGCAGCGCGGGGATTTTCACGAAGATGCCCAGAATCATCGCGGCAAGCAACACGAACACGCCGGCAGTGATGAAGCCGTTCAGGAAGGAAAAATCCTTGCGCGATACCAGTGCATAGCCTGAAAGGCCCAGGAAAATGAACGCCGTACCACCCAGAGCAGTAGTCACGACCTGGCTGCCGGCGCTTGTGGACATCAGAGCGCCAATCAACGGGCCGGTGCCGTAGCCGATGAAGCCGGCGAAGGCAAACATGGTCAGAAGACCCCAGGCACTTCTTGCCAGGGCATGCGTGGCAAACAGCAGGCCGTAAACGCCGATGATGTACATCCAGATGTTCATAGGGGCAGCATTGGTGCTCACGAATGCCATCAATGCGCTGAAAGCGAGGGTCATGCCCAGCAGCATGTACGTATTCTTGAGAACCTTGTTGACTGCGAGAACCGATTCACCGGTACGCGCAACATCCAATACATCAAACTGACTCATAGTGATCTCCGTTGTGTGTCTGTGCTGTTGAAGTCTGCAAACAAGACCGCAGGTGGCTCGCCAAAACAGCTCCTGCACGTCTGGGATATGAGGGCAAACCCTCGATATTTCAATATCCTTGGCTCATCAGACCGGCGAGGGTCATGATACATTGCAAGCCTTCAAAAGCAATCCTTTCCACGGCGCGCCTGTGGTGCAGCGAATCTGTGGTTGACTGAAATGCTTTTTTCAGTAAGATTGGCCCCCGTCGCGGAGGGGTGGCAGAGCGGTTGAATGCACCGGTCTTGAAAACCGGCGAGGGTGTGAGCCCTTCGAGAGTTCGAATCTCTCCCCCTCCGCCACA
>CAYWMC010000063.1:6902-9691 GCA_964459345.1 uncultured Klebsiella sp.
AAACCGGCGAGGGTGTGAGCCCTTCGAGAGTTCGAATCTCTCCCCCTCCGCCACATTTCTGCTTCCTCCTTTGCCCATACCTCCCCGTATCGCCTTCGAATTTCCTCGGTTTGCCATTCTTTCTGTTCGCCGTTTTCCAGCTTTCAGCGTTCTCTGTGCAGGTGCATTTGTACCAGGTGTTTCATTTCCGCGGCCGACAGTGGTGTCTTGAAATCGAATTTTTGAATTCCGCGCGTCAATACGTTAGTCTGCGGGGGCAGGCGTGAGAGGTACGGCTAATAACAATAATCAAGCTTTATCAGGAGAGTCCAAGATGAGTACGGCATTAAAGGTTGTTTCACGAGTCATTGTCACGGCCAGTGCTATTGCCTGTGCACCGCTGGCTCTGAGCCAGACTGGCACCAGCGTCGATGCTGGAGACTGGCCGGTTTATCACGGCAACGAATTCTCGCAGCGCTATTCCCCCCTTGATCAGATCAACGCAGACAATGTCGGCTCACTCGAAATTGCATGGCGTTTTTCCACCCAGAATTTCGGTCCAACGACCGATTTCACCAACCCTTCCACGCCTCTCGAGATTGACGGGGTGCTCTACGCGAATGTCGGAGTGACACGCAATGTCGTGGCGCTCGATGCGACAACCGGCGAAGTGCTGTGGCTGTGGCGACCGGAAGAGGGCGCTCGTTTCGACAATGCCCCGCGTAAAGGCGCAGGCCGTGGAGTGGCTTACTGGACCGATGGTGACAAGAAGCGCATTTTCGATGTATCCCCCGGTTATCACCTGGTTGCCCTGGATGCAGATACCGGCCTTCCTGATCCGGCCTTTGGCGACAACGGCATCGTCGACCTGATGGTGGGGCTGCGCAACGCTGAAGACGAACGTTTCGACAACATCGACATCGGGGCGTCAGCGCCGCCCTTCGTCATGAACGATGTGATCGTGGTTGGCGCAGCGCATGCCACGGGTGGGCGTCCGCGCTCCAAGTCGAATGTGAAAGGCGATATCCGTGGCTTTGACGTGCATACCGGCGAATTGCTCTGGACTTTCCATACCATTCCCGAGCCCGATGAGTTTGGCGCCGAGTCCTGGCTTGAAAACAGCGCGGAATACACTGGCAACGTGGGGGTGTGGGCGCCCATTTCCGGCGATCCCGAGCTCGGTCATGTCTACCTCCCGGTAGAAGATCCGACAGGCGACTACTATGGCGGCGACCGCCCTGGCTCCAATCTGTTCTCAAGCTCTCTGGTGGCAGTGGATGTCAAAACCGGCGAACGTCAGTGGCATTATCAGTTCATTCACCACGACATCTGGGATTGGGACGTGCCGGCCGCGCCTGTCCTTGTTGATCTGCCCAATGGCCGCAAGGTCGTGATGTCCGTCACCAAGCAGTCCTTCGTATATGCATTCGACCGACTGACTGGCGAACCGATATGGCCGATCGAAGAGCTGCCAGTGCCCGCGGGCGATGTGCCTGGCGAGTGGTATTCGCTGACCCAGCCTTTCCCGACCCGTCCTGCAGCCTTTGACCGTCAGGGGTTCACCGAGGACGATCTGATCGACTTCACGCCCGAGCTGCGAGCCATGGCTCTGGAGGCGATCGCCGGGTTCCGACTCAGCCCGAATCTCTACACGCCGCCCTCAACCTCTGACGCGCCAGATGGCACGCGCGGTCTGCTGAGCCTGCCGTCTTCTACCGGGGGTGCCAACTGGGAAGGTTCTGCGATAGACCCCGAAACAGGCATTCTTTACGTGCCTTCACGTACGCAGTTGCAGTCCCTGTCACTGGCCAAGAATCCCGCCTCTGACATCGACTTCAGTCAGGGAACCGGTGTGCGTATTCCCCGAATAGAAGGTCTGGAAGTCGTCAAGCCGCCCTATGGACGGGTCACTGCCATCGACATGAATTCAGGTGATCACCTCTGGTGGATACCGAATGCGGATACGCCCGAGCGCATCGCCAATCACCCTCTGCTGCAGGGCGTTGACCTGCCCGCAACCGGTATTCCTACGCGCTCTGGTGTGCTGCTGACCAAGACACTCCTGTTTGTTGCAGAAGGTATTGGCACCGCCGATGCGATGCCAAGAATGCGTGCATTCAACAAGCAGACGGGCGAGCTTGTCGCGCTGATGGAACTGCCTGACAATCAGACTGGCCTGCCGTTCACCTATGAACACGATGGCAAGCAGTACCTGGCCTTGTTCGTCGGTGGCCGCAGCACACCTGCTCAGCTTGTCGTTTACGCACTGCCGTAAGCAACCGACTGACAAGTCGCAAAATGCGCCCCGGTCCATGCAATATGGATTCGGGGCGCTTCTTTTTGAACACAGCCATTTCCTGACATTGAACGTGGAGACTCTATGGATTGCTTCCGGATTTCACTTGGCCTGCTCACTCTTGGCCTCAGTCTGACACCAATTGCCAGCCACGCAGCCGAAGCCGCAGGGGAGTCTGCAGTGCTCGTCAATCGCATCGATCTCATTCGTCACGATGCGCCGCCATTGGCAGCGTTCGGTCCCCATGCAGTGGGTGTAAGGACGCTGGAACTCGCGGATCCAGGGCGTATCGATGTTGTGAACACGCAACCCAACGCCGACACTGTGCGCTATGACCGCCCGCTGACTGTCGAAGTCTGGTATCCCGCCATGGCAGCGACTGGGTCAGGTGGCACGCAGTACACGACTGAGACACGCAATCTGGCGGTGATGGCGACGCTGCATGGTTCCGCAGTACGCGATGCCGAATCCCTGCGGGAAGGCGAGGATTTTCCGCTTGTCATCCTGTCCCATG
>CAYWMC010000064.1:0-9670 GCA_964459345.1 uncultured Klebsiella sp.
GCTGGTTCCGGCAGCGCCTGGCCTGGTACGAGATGCAGGACCTGCCGGAGACCTCCCCGAGCGTGAACATCCCGATCATCAGTGGCTGCTTCATGCTGTTCCGCACCGAGGTGCTGCACAGGGTGGGCGGCTTCGACGAGGCCTATTTCCTCTACTTCGAGGACTTCGATCTCTCGCTGCGCGTGCATGCCTACGGCCTTCTGGCTTATGTGCCGGCCATGCATATCGTGCATCTGGGCGGCCACAGCGCACGCAAGGGCCTGCGGCATATCGGCATGTTCGCGCGCTCCGGGATGCGGTTTTACCGGACGCACGGGTGGCGCTTGCTGTAAGAGCTGTAGAGCTATACTCTTACCAAACATCTATCGATAGAGGGAGGTCAAGAGTATGAACGTTACAGCAACGCTCTCAACCAAGTATCAGATATCCATACCCAAGAGCATTCGGGACGAGCTTCACTGGGAAGCAGGCCAGGAATTCGTCTTCATTCCCAAAGGCAATGGCGCCTTGTTGATGCCTGTTCCCGAGCTTGATGATCTTTTCGGGATTGCGGAAGGTGCGAATACTGACGATTTTCGCGATCGCGCGGATCGCCAGTAATGCGTGTTATCGATACGTCCGCATGGATTGAATGGCTGACGGGAAGCCCCCTGCGCGACCAGCTCGCAGCTCAGATTCCGGTTCGCTCGCAATGTGTGTTTCCAACCATTATTCAACTGGAACTTGCCAAGTGGCTCGCGCGTGAACGAAGTGAAGAGCGTGTGGATCAGATGGTGGCATTCACACAGAAGTGTGTGGTCGTGCCGCTGGACACGCGAATAGCTATGCGCAGCGTTGTTGTGCATCGGCAATACAAATTGGCCACGGCGGATGCGATTGTGTACGCCACGGCGCTGGAATACGGCGCTGACCTTGTGACGTGCGATGCGCATTTCGAGAACCTTGCCAACGTAATCCTGATCAAGAAACACTGATCATCCCCGGAGCCATTGTGCACACACCCCTCAGAACCGTCCTTGTTACTGGCGCCAGCGGCTTCATCGGCCGCAGCCTGGTGCAGCGCCTGCTGGAAAAGCGCTGTCGCGTGCATGCCTACTCGCGGCAGCAGCCGGAGACCGGGCCCGATGCGGGCGACTGCCTGAGCTTTCAGGGCGACCTGCACGACTCCGGCGCTCTGGCCCTTGCCTGCGCCGGCGTTGATACCGTCTTCCACCTGGCCGCCTATGCCCATGTGAATCAGCATGACGAGGCGGCCATGCGCGCTACCAATGTCGAGGGCACCCGCCGTGTGCTGGAGGCCGCCATGGCCGCTGGCGTGCGGCGCATCGTTTATTTCAGCAGTGCACTGGCAGACGCCACCCGGCCGGGCGAGCTCACGGCCTATGGGCGCGCCAAGCACGACGCCGAGGCTCTGCTGCTGGCCGCCTGCCACGCGGGCGCCATCGAGGTGGTCTGCCTGCGCCCGGTGAATGTCTACGGGCTGGGCATGAAGGGCAATCTGCTGAGCATGATCCGGCTGATCCAGCGTGGCGTGTTTCCGCCGCTGCCGGTGCCCAGTGCCTCGCTCTCTCTCGTGGGCTGCCGCGATCTTTGCGAAGCAGCACTGCTGGCGGCCGAGTCGCCCGCAGCGTCCGGACAGATCTACACGGTGACCGACGGCAAGACGTACACCATGAAAGGGCTGGAGATCTCCATCCGCCGGGCCCTGGGCCGTTCCGTGCCCGGCTGGAGCGTGCCCCTGTCGGTGCTGTGGATGGGGGCGGTGGGACTGGAAGCGGCCGGCAGCCTGCTGCGTCTGCAGAACGCGCCGGGCCTGCGTTCCTATCGCGTGCTGACCACCGACAACGTGTTTTCCTGTGAGAAACTCCAGAAAGACCTGGGCTATAATCCGGCCGGCTCGTTCACCGACGAGCTGCCCGGCATAGTTGCTCAACTGTCCGGACACCACTGACCCGGAAACACTGACCGGGCAATACAGACCCGGCAATCAAGACAAAGGCCCAGCGTGAAACTCATTCCTACCGCCATTCCCGACGTGATCATTTTCGAGCCCACCCTGCATGGAGACCACCGCGGCTTCTTCATGGAGACCTGGCGCGAGAGCTTTTTCGCAGACATCGCCCCCGGCCTGCGTTTTGTGCAGGACAATCACAGCAAGTCCGGCAAGGGCATCCTGCGCGGGCTGCATTACCAGCTGACGCAGCCTCAGGGCAAACTGGTGCGGGTGATTGCAGGCGAGATCTACGATGTGGCGGTGGATATGCGGCGCGCATCGCCCACCTTCGGGCAATGGGTGGGCGTAACGCTGTCTGCCGACAATCATCGCCAGTTGTGGGTGCCGCCTGGCTTTGCCCATGGCTTCCTGGTGACCAGCGACAGCGCCGAAATGGTGTACAAGTGCACCGACTACTATGCGCCCCAGGACGAACACTCCCTGCGCTGGAACGACCCGGCCCTGGGCATCGACTGGCCTCTTGCGGGGCTCGGCATGCCGGAACCGGTGCTCTCCGCCAAGGATCGCGATGGACGGCTTTTCGCCGATGCACTAGTCTACGAAGCCCGCTGAACAACAAATAATCACAGGACGCCAGCGCGCCGCCAGGGAAACTGCCAGATGGGTAAACGAATCGCGATCACCGGAGCGAACGGTCAGCTTGGACAGACCCTCATGCGCTCCCCCTTGTTCGAAGACGATATTCTGCTGCCCCTGGGGCGCGAAGACATGGACATCACCGCGGCGGCCAGCGTCAGCGCCACGCTCGATTCGCTCAAGCCCGACATCCTCATCAATGCCGCCGCCTACACCGCCGTGGACGCCGCCGAGACGCACGAAGCCGAGGCCTACAGCATCAACGAGCAGGGCGTGAAGCACCTGGCGCGCTGGGCCCGCGACCGCAAGGCGCACCTGATCCACATCTCCACAGACTTTGTTTTCGGAGGCGAGAAGAATCGCCCCTACCGCGTCGATGATCCGGTGTCGCCGCTGAGTGTCTATGGCCACAGCAAGCTGGCGGGCGAGAAGATGATCGCCACCCTGTTGCCCGACCAGGCCACCATCGTGCGCACGGCATGGCTCTATTCACCGTGGAATCACAATTTCATGAAGACCATGCTGCGGCTGATGCGTGAGCGCGACGTGCTGTACGTGGTCGATGACCAGATCGGCACGCCCTGTTCTACGGCCAGTCTGGTGCAATGCCTGCATGCCCTCATCCAGCGCAACGTGCCGGGAGGCATTTTCCACTGGACGGACGCCGGCGTGGCCAGCTGGTACGACTTCGCCATCGCCATCCAGGAAGAAGCGCTGCATCTTGGTCTGCTGGAGCACGCCATCCCCGTGCATCCGATCCCCACCGAAAAATACACCACACCCGCACGTCGCCCCGCTTACAGTGTGCTGGACAAGTCCCGCGCGCTGCAGGAACTTGCCTGCCCGCAAGTGCACTGGCGCGAAGCGCTGCGCGATGTGATGAAGAAACTTAATTGAACTTACCCGTACCCAGGAGAGACATGGCACCATGCGTACAGTCCTGATCACTGGCGCCGCCGGCTTCATCGGCGCGAACTTCACCCACTACTGGCTGGCCCACCATGCCCATGACCGCGTCATTGCGCTCGATGCTCTGACCTATGCGGGCAATACCTGGAACTTGAAGGACGTGTGGCAGCATCCGCAGTTCAGTTTCGTGAAAGGTGACATCTGCGATCAGGCGCTGGTGGAAGCGTTGCTGCTGGAACACGGTATCGACACGATCGTGCACTTCGCCGCCGAGAGTCATGTGGACCGCTCCATCACCGGGCCGGATGCCTTCATCAATACCAACATCGTCGGGACGCACTCGCTGCTCAAGGCCGCCAAGAAAGTGTGGCTGGATGGTGCGACGAAGAAGCCGCACCACTTCCACCATGTGTCCACCGATGAAGTGTATGGGACACTGGGCCCCAAGGACCCGGCCTTTACCGAGACCACGCCCTATGCGCCCAATTCGCCTTATGCGGCCAGCAAGGCGGCGTCGGACCACCTTGTGCGCGCCTATCACCACACCTATGGTCTGCGCGTGACCACCAGCAACTGCTCCAACAATTACGGGCCGTATCATTTCCCGGAGAAACTGATTCCGTTGTGTCTGCTGAATATCCTGCACGGCAAACCGCTGCCGATTTATGGCGATGGTCAGCAGATTCGCGACTGGCTGTATGTGGAGGATCACTGCCGGGGCATCGAGCTGGTGATCGACCAGGGCACGCCGGGCGAGACCTACAACATCGGCGGCAACAACGAGTGGGCCAACATCGACACGGTGAAGCTGCTGTGTCAGCTGGTGGATGGCTTCTTCAAGACAGATGAACTGCTGCGTGCGCGCTTCCCGCAGTGCCCGGCGGCCAAAGGGGCCATGAGCACTAGTCTGATCACGTTCGTCACCGACCGTCCCGGCCATGACACCCGTTATGCCATCAATGCCGAGAAGCTGATGTCCGAACTGGGCTACCGCCCCATGGCAGGCTTTGCCGAAGGGCTGGCGCGCACTGTGCAGTGGTATCTGGACAATCAGGACTGGTGGCGCCGCATTCAGGACGGCACCTACCAGCAGGGCTTCTGATCAGGGCAGCAGCAGGAAGGTCTGCTCGTCGCCAGTGGAATAGAGCATGCGGAAGTCTGCCGTGCCGTCGCCGTTGAGATCCCCGGCATCAAAGAAGCCTCGGGGTGGCGTGACACCCACATAGGTCGTCGGGTCAATTCTGCGCACAATCATGTCGGCATAAAGAGTCAACACCCGCCCGTTGAAGCGGAATGTGGTGATGCCGAACTCCTCCACGCGCACATCCGTAACGCCAGACATGCTTCGCAACGATGTGACCAGCTCATCCGTGATAAGCGGCGCCGTCATCATCAGCTGCTGGCGGCGCTGCGTGCCGCTGGTAAAGACGATCCGCAGGTAGACTTCATTCCTGAGAGCCGGATGCGGATGTGGTTCCAGATTCACGCCCACAGCCGTGCTGGCAGGCACAAGCGTGGAGACAATCGCCGGACGAACAATGAAGCGATCATAGAAGCTGTTGTTGATGACCAGCTTGCCCGTGCTGTCCAGGTCCAGTGGGGGCGGACCCTGATTGCGTTGTACCGTGATGTTGCCGTACTCAGTCACAGTCAGTTTCGGCATCTGTGCGGCCGTCAGTTGCGTCTGCAACACGTCCACGGCGGCCAGCGCGGGTTGAAAACCGATTCTGAACCGCTCGTCCGTCACCATGTATCCGCTTTGGTCGCCATTCAGGAAAATCCCTTGCGTGGATCCCTGTGCTACCTGGGTCGCCGTATAGGGAAGGAAGTGGTAAGTGCTGTCTCCGACGCTGATTGTCCCGATGCCCGTGGATCCCTGGAGGGCCACCAGCCCGGTGATGCTCAGTTCAGGAATGCGGTTGATGGTTGCCAGCAGCGTGTTGGTACTTAGAAAGGGGGACGCCTGCGTCAGACTCAGCACTGGCGGCTGTGTTACTCCGGTGCGCACAGGCGTGATTTTGGTCAATCCAGGCGTGAAATCTGTGTCGTCATTGACGATGGAGATGGTTGTGCTCAGCGTGGTACCTGCCAGCGCACCACCTGTGATGGTCGTCAGATTTATCCGAAAATCCCTGTTGGCCTGGCCGAGTGTGTTGTTGATGATGGGCACCACAATGTTCTGCGTGGTGATGCCTTCTGCGAAGCTCAGCACGCCAGTGGTGGCCGTGTAGAAATCGGGTGAAGTCGCCGTGCCGTTGGCAGTGGCATAGGCGATGGTCACCGTGCCGTTGCTGCCATTGGTCCGCGTGACAGCAATCGTGGCGGTGCCGGCGGTCTCGGCCACCTGGTATGTGGCAGCGCCGAACTGCAGAGTGCCTTGTTCGTAGTCAACAATATTCAGCGTGGCAGTGGTGGTGGCGCCCAGGGTGTCACCTGTGACTGTCGAAAGACTCAGGTTGACGGTTTCTGTCGACTCCACCAAACGGTCTTCAAGGACAGGAATGCTGACCGTCTTGTTTGCCGCGTCGCCGGCCGCCCAGTTCACTGTAATCGAAACAGCGGTATAGTCGTTTGTAGCCGTAGCGGTGCCGTTGGATGTTGTCACGAGCACCGATGCGGCAGCCGTGACATCGCCATTGCGGGAAATTGTCACGATGGCGGGGGTGACATTCTCGCTGGTCGAATAGGTGCTGGCCGTAAACTGCACAGTGGCCGCTTGTGCGGATACACAGACGGCCAGCAGCGCGAAAGTCAGGGTGGCTTGCGTGACGATTCGCGTCAGGCAACTGCAGTTCGGTTTCAATAAGTGTTTCAACATGATCCTTACAGCGGCCGCTTGCCGGAATTCTTGAGTGACTGGTCGGGGGCAAGGATAGCGGGTTTTGCGCGGTGGCTCACGGGAAACCGCCGATTGTGTGACATACTGCGCCTTGTACAAATTGACAGCAGCCATTCGTGGAGCAAACCAATGCACAGACTGATGCGCCCCTGGAAATTCCGCCTGGCCTTCCTGCTGGTGAGCGCCTGCTCGCTGCCGGCGCACGCCAGCACGGTGCTCGAAATGAGTTTTCAGGATGTCCTCGCCCATGCCGAACTGGCTTTCGAAGGACGCGTCAGTGCAGTGGAGTCACGCCGCGAAGACGACGGCATGATTCACACCTTCGTGCGGTTTGACGTGCTGGACGTTCTCAAGGGCGACAACCCCGGGGCTGTGCTGGAACTGCGCTTTCTGGGCGGCACCGTCGGCACGCAGCGTCTGGATGTCACCGACATGACCATGCCTGAACTGGGGGAGACCGGTCTCTACTTCGTGGAATCGCTGAGCACGCCGCAGGTCAATCCGCTGGTGGGATGGTCGCAGGGGCACTTCCTGATCGAGCCCCAGGCCGGTGGTGTGCCGGGGGTTCTCACCGCCAATCACGAGCCGGTGCTGGCGCTGGACGCCGCCGATGCCGCGCCGGTGACTGCCGCCATGAACACCTTCAGCAAGGGTGTGGCCAAGGGCGTCGTGGTGCAGGAATCCCTGTCGGCACAGGCGGCCAACAGGCCCCTGACGGTCGACGAATTCAAGCGTTCAGTGCGGGCCCTCGTGGCCGAGTCGCAATAAGGAGCCGGCGCGGAACATGATCAGGTGGATACTCGCTGCCCTTCTGGCAGTGCTCAGCGTGACCACATACAGCTTCTCGGTGAACGGTTCGAAGTGGCCGGGCGGCACCGCCCACATGCATGTCGGCATGCCCGGGCTGGCGGCCAGTGGCAAGTCCTGGAGCGATGCACTGCGCCGCGCCGCGCAGGAGTGGACGGACAAGACGCCCTTCAATTTCACGCTGATCAATTCCTACCGCGACCCCTGTCAGGGCTATCGTGCCAGCAGCTCTGCCACGGGCTTCCCCTCCGGGGCCGGGGATGAGTTCAATGGGGCGGATTTCTCCAGTACGGTGTGTGGCAACGAGTACGGCACCAGCGTGCTGGCGGTGACGCTGGTGTATACCGAGTCCAATCAGCTGGGCGCCTTCGACATCACCGAGGCCGACATCGTCTTCAACAGCAACAGCCGCTTCGATATCTATGACGGCGCGTTCGACAACAACCGTGGCACCGACTTCACCCGCGTCGCGCTGCACGAACTCGGGCATGTGATGGGCATGGGGCACGAGTCGAGCGCCAGCGCGATCATGCGGCCGAACATCGGCAATGTCTTCACTCTGCAGCCGGACGACATCGCGGGCGCCACAACGCTATACCAGGGTTACACCCGCTGCCCGGTCTCCCGGCTCGACTTCGGCCGCGTCACCGGCAACCTGGCCAGTGGCGACTGCACAGTGCAGCAATTGGTGGGCGGCGGCACCGACACCAGCCTGACCGATGTCTATCAGCTGGATCTGGCGCAGTCGACCAGAGTCACCCTGAACATGAATTCCGGCACCCTGGACTCCGTGCTGGTGCTGATGAGCAGCAACTCGGAAGTCATCGAGATCGACGACGATGGCGGCACAGGCTGCAATTCGCAGATCGTCCGCACGCTGGCGGCAGGCACCTATGCGGTGCTTGCCAATACCGTGACGAGTGCCACCGGAAGCTCCAACTGCGGCAGTGTCACCGGCCCTTATCAGCTGACGGCCCGCTACGACAGCTCAGCCCTGATCGGCGTCAGCCGCAACACCAGCCTGCAGGGCGGCACCAGCGCTGCGACGTTTGCCGGGGGTGTGACCACCAATGGCGGAAGCTCCTTCAGCAATCGCGTTACCCCTTCGCAACGCTTCGATGTGCTGGGCCGCATCAGCATCGACCCGGCCCATCGCGGGCGCCAGGGTTTCCTGGTCACGGCGGCCATTCTGGAGAACAACCAGGTGTACATTCGCAATCCTGCGGGGGAATTCGTTCCGCTTGGCTCGCAGACCTCGCCCGTGCCTGTCACTACCAGCAAGATTCTGGGCAGCTCCGAGTCCGTAACGATTCTGGGACAAGCCATGGCCTCGCAGTTCGGAATGACAGACGCCTCGGTGCGCTTCCTGATTGGTTATGGCTTGAACAGCAACCCCAATGAGCTCTACTTTCACGACGAGCCCATCAATCTGCTGATAACGCCCTGATTTGCCCGCCTGCGGCGATATTGCAAATTTACTCCTGCACGGAGCTGACTGTATAATCGCGCGCAAATTCGCTTCAGTTGGTTCATTCAAGAGGGTTTCAGCGTGTCAGTTTTCAACAGCAGTTCCGCTTTCCGTATCGTTCGTATCAGTGCGCTGCTTGCCAGCGTTGTGTTTGCCGGTGCTCTGACTGCTCAATCCCGCGAAGAGCTGGTGGCCGAGCGCCTCAAGCCAATCGGCGAAGTGTGCCTGGCTGGTGAAGCATGTGCCGCTGGCGGCCTGGCAGCGCCTGCCGCCGCAGGTGCAGGGGAATTCAGTGTCGAAGCAACCTACACGGCCAGCTGCTCCATGTGCCACGCCTCCGGCATGGCCGGTGCGCCACGCACGGATGACGCGGCAGCCTGGGCTGCCCGGATCGCCGACAAAGGCATCGAAGGCCTTGTGGCCAATGCGATCAGCGGCGTCAATGCGATGCCCGCGCGCGGAATGTGCATGACCTGCAGTGATGAAAACATTGCAGCGCTGGTTGAGTACATAACAACTCAGGCTCAGTAAGTTGTTCATCGCTGGTTAAGCCTGAGAGGAATACTCTCTCTTCGTAACAGTTCACTACTGGAAACAGTACAGGAGTAAGACGTCGTGAAATTGATTAGTGTATTGAAGTCTCGTGCAGTACAAGTTGGTCTGGTTTCCGCTCTGGCAGTCATGTCAGGTTCACTGTCCGCTGACACTTCCAAGCCAGTGGTCATGCAGCTGGCACAGCTGTCTGAGAACTTTGACGTGGAACGCGCCTACATGCAGAGCTGCTGGGCCTGCCACAACAGCGGCGCCGCTGGTGCTCCCAAAGTCGGCGATGCTGCCGCCTGGGGCCCACGTGCCGAGAAAGGTATTGATGCTCTGGTAGCCACTGCCATCTCCGGTATCAATGCAATGCCTGCCAAGGGCATGTGCTTTACCTGCACCAATGACGACCTGAAAGCGCTGGTTCAGTACATGGTCGACAGCAGCAAGTAAGTTCTCTGGCAATTGTGGGAGCGGGCCTGCCCGCGAAAGTTCGCTTGCAGGCAAGCTCCTACAGTTG
>CAYWMC010000065.1:0-9535 GCA_964459345.1 uncultured Klebsiella sp.
ACGCCGTGAACCCCTCCATGGCCCCCGTGCCGAGGATAAAGGGCTCGGCTGCCGCCGTCCTGGCGGCAGACGGTCCTGCCCGGCCCTGCCCCAGCCTTCTGTCAGCGGCGCACCCCCCAGTTCGCGGGGTAGGCGCGCGCCCCCGTCCTCTCTACCATCGCTGACATCTGTTTCCATTGCGCTTCAATGCCAAGAGAGGATGTCCCATGAACCTGTCTGTCTCCCTGTTCAAGAAACTCTGTGCCACCGTTGCCCTGCTGCTGAGTGTCGAGGTCTCTGCCCAGAACCTGCCGGGCACGGCGGTGAGTGATTCTGCGGTAAGCCAGAGTGCCATCACGCTGATCAGCCTGGCCGAGCAGATCTACCCCTCATTGTTCGGGCAGGCCACTAGCTGGCGCAGTTACGAAGGCTTCTTCTACAAGTATTTCGCCAATAGTGGCGTCTATGTGGGCATCAACGGCGCCGACCTGTATCTGATGGGCGGCCAGTTCGGCAATTCGCCGAGCCACCAGGGCAAGATTGCCGACGCGGTCATCGTGCTGCAGAGCAGCCCTGGCGCGCCGTCCGACCCCTTCAAGGATGTGGTAGCCGTCAAGAACGCTGCCGACCTGATCCGCTACTTCCGCAGAATCACCGTGGACTATGCCACGCTGAGCACCTTCGGCAACTCGCAGTCGTCCGTGACGCTGGAAGTGCTGGGGCAGGAGACCTTGAGTGGCACTGCTACGGACAAGATGAGAGTAACGGTGGCGGGCACCAACGTCTCCACGCCGCTGGTCTATGACATGTGGGTGGATTCTCAGGGCATCATCCGCAAGCTGCTGCAGGGTAGCTTCGAGTATCCCTACCCGATGTCGAACACCATCGGCGCGGGCCTGGTCAGTGGTGTGCTGCTGGCACTGGCGGCTGCGGATTCGCCCACGGTGAAGGCGGCGCTGAACAATCAACTGGCCAACAATGCGGCGGTCAAGCAGGCCACCCGCAACACCACCGTCAGCGGCATCGCGGTGCAGCAGTTCACGCTGACGGTGTCGACATCGCCCAGCGCCAGCGTCGAGCTGGACCTGAGCGACTTCGGCAACTTCTCCATGGCCACCCGCATGCGCAGCGTGCTGCTGTCCACGACCACCAGCTTCGAGATGCGGGACATTCAGTTGCGCTGAGAGCGTCGAGCCTCTCCAGCGCTTATCTGCCCGGCTCTTCCTCGCCTGTCACCAGCACCACCACGCGGCGGTCCGGCGCCAGACAGGCGATCTGCGCCTGCGCAGAGCCCGTGCCACGGCAATCTTCGGGTCGGGTGACCGGCTCGTCGCTGTTCACGCCCCGAGTAGTGATGCGGTCTGCCGGAATGCCGGCGCTCACCAGATAGGCCTTCACGGCATCGGCCCGCCGCTGCGACAGCCCCAGGTTGTATTCCCGTGAGCCAATGCGGTCGGTGTGGCCCGTTACCAGCACCAGCTCATAGTCCAGCGCGCGCATGTCTGCGACCAGCTTGTCCAGCGCCTGCGCGCCTTCGGGCTTGATCTCGGTTCTGTCGAAGTCAAACAGCGAGGCGGCGCTCAGCGTCAGCTCGATTGGCAGAGCAGCGGGCGGAGCGGGGGGCGGGGGTGGAGGTGGCGTCGGCGCGACGCTCACCGGCGCCCTCTCCGCAGGGGCTGCCGGCGTGCTGGCGCCGAAGCGGTACACCACGCCCAGTGTGAAGGTCTCGATCGGGTCCTTGAGGATGGCATTGTCTTCCAGGCCATAGCGTTCCAGTTCCGCCCGCAGGGCCAGCGTGTCGTTCACGGCATAGCGCAGGCCGATGCCGTATTTCTGGTTCCAGCCGCGTTCGGAGTCATTGACGAGCCCCGTCCCCGTGGCCGTGCCGCCGAAACTCTGCCGGAGCTTGGCGTTGTTGACACCCAGCCTTGCGAAGGCAGCCCACCTGCCCTGCAGTGGCAGCGTGCCTACCAGGTCCAGCGCCAGGCCATTCACGTTGCTGGTCTTGCCGGTCTGGGTGGCGGCGGGCAGCAGGCCGGCATTGAAGTCATAAGCGCCCAGATTGAAGTAGCTGCCCTCCAGCGCGAAGTTCGGGTGGAACGAATAGCCAGCAAGCACCTTGAAGCTGCTGTCGGAATCGTCGCCCTTGAAGGAGCTGATGCTGTAGCCGCCGCTCTGCAGTGCGGCCGAAAGCGCACTGTTGTCGATGTCGGCGCGGGCGCGTCCGGCGCTGAGTCCGACATAGCCGCCAGTGTCCTGCGCAGAAGCGGCAAGTGGCAGGGCGGCGGTGATGGCGAGGGCAAGCAGGCTGAGGGTCTTGCAGTTGCTGGTGCGGCTGACGTTCATGGACGCTCTCCTTGTGAGAATGGAACGTTGAGTGCTGGACGACCGGATTCACTGCCCCGTGGACAAGCCTTCTCTCCGGATCAGGAGGGGCGGGCACCCACAGGCTACGCCGTTTCAGTAGAGACGAATTGCGATGGATCAAAATTTGACCATACGCCTGTCACCATACGGGTGTCCAGCGCGTCAGGCCCTCCCGTCATGCCAGTGCCGGTGCACAAACAGCAGGTGCAGCAGGGCCGCCGCCATCCAGCACACGTAGAGTGACCACAGGTCATGGGAAAGGAAGTGCGCGCCACGCCATTGCTGGGCAACGCCGAAAACGAGTCCCAGTGTCAGCGGCGCCAGCAAGGCGGGCAACTGCCAGCGCGGCGCCATTCTGCGCGCCACAAGGAACAGCCCCAGCCAGCAATAGCCGGCGCTGGCGTGGCCGGCGGGAAAGCAGCGCCCTGGCTCTTGCGTCGCAATCCGCTCGCCGAACAGCGGCACATGAATATTCGTCCCCCCGTAGCGCGCCAGGTCCCAGGGGCAATCCACCTGGGTCACTTCCTTCAGCACGTTCACCAGCATGGCCCCCAGAAACGCCGAGCCGAACAGGTAGAGAAGGCTGGAACGCCACGGGGCCAGTGGCCGGTAGAGCATGCTCAGCAGCAGGGCCCCGAGCAGCGCCACCGCGATCACCCCCACCAGCGTGCGGCCCCCATCGTGAATCAGCGTATTGGTGAGCCAGGCGTCGCGCCACGCCCAGCGTTGGTCACCCAAGGCATAGATGGCGTCGGCCAGCAGCAGGTCGGCGTTGGTGGCGTACAACAGCAGCAAGGCGGCGGCGAAGAAAATACCTGGGTAGACAATGAGGCGCAGGACGTCGGCGCGAAGGGCGTTGGGCATGAGGGGGCAGGACCTGGCGTGAGTGACAGGACGCCATGCTAGCGAGAGCACACTTAAGTCTTCCTTAAGCCCCACGGCCGATACTGCGTTTTCGAGTCTCCAGGAGTCCCCATCATGCGCAGTCTGTTCCGAGGCAGTACCCTTCCCGTGCTGGGGGCCGCAGTGGTCTTCGCCGTCTGCTACAACGCCGCCTTCTTCCGCAATGCGCTGGATGTCTATCCCTTCCTGGAGAACCCCGTTTTCTTCCTGTCGTTTGCCCTGCTGCTGACCACCATCATTGCCCTGTTCCTGAGCCTGGTACTGAACCGGCTGACCTTCAAACCGCTGCTGGTGCTGCTGTTTCCACTGGCTGCCGTGGCCGCCTACTTCATGGACAGTTACAACGTGGTGATCGACGACTCCATGATCCGCAACAGTGCGATGACCGACATGCGCGAGACAGGCGATCTGCTCAATGCCCGGATGCTGGCCTACTTCTTCGGGCTGGGCGTGCTGCCGGCCTGGCTGGTCTATCGCTGGAAAGTGCAGTGCAGGCCCTTCCGCGAAGAACTGGCTGGCCGCGTGAAGCTGATTCTGCTGCTGGTGGCGCTGACGGGCAGCAATGTCTTCGCCATGAGCGAGGAGTACACAGGCTTCATTCGAGAGCACAAGGCGCTGCGCTACTACTCCAATCCCTTGTCGATGATCTATGGCGCGAGTCAGTTCCTGAATCAGGAGTTCGGCACACAGGGCAGTACAGTGCGCCAGCCGGTGGGCCTGGACGCGCACGTGTCGCGCAACGACAATCGTCGCAAGCTGCTCGTGCTGGTTGCAGGTGAAGCGGCCCGGGGCGATCATTGGCAACTGAACGGTTACGAACGCAATACCAATCCGCTGCTGGCAGCCCAGGGCGTGCTCAGTTTCTCGAATGTACACTCCTGTGCCACGTCCACGGCTTATTCGCTGCCCTGCATGTTCTCGATGGTCGAGCAATCGGACTTCGACCTGCAGTCCACGCTCGCCCAGGAAAATGTGCTGGATGTGCTGGCACACGCCGGCACCCGCGTGCTGTGGCGCGACAACAATTCCGATTCGAAGGGCGTGGCTACAGGGGTGAAGTTTGAAGACTTCCGCAGCCCTGACGTGAATCCTGAGTGTGACACCGAGTGTCGGGACGTTGGTATGCTGAGCGGGCTGGATGCCTTCATCCGCGAGTCGCCTGACGGCGACATCGTTGTGGTGCTGCATCAGATGGGCAACCACGGGCCCGCGTATTTCAAGCGCTATCCGGCGGGTTTCGAGACCTTCTCGCCCACCTGCAACACCAATGAACTGAGTGCCTGCACACAGGAAGAGATTCGCAATGCCTATGACAATGCGCTGGTGTACACCGATTATTTTCTGGCGCAGGTGATCGAGTTTCTCAAGCCTTACGAAGGGGAGTTCGCCACGTCCATGCTGTACATGAGCGACCACGGGGAATCGCTGGGCGAGTACGGTGTCTACCTGCATGGCCTGCCGTACCGGCTGGCGCCGGAAGCCCAGACCCATGTCTCCGCCTTCTTCTGGCGGGGCCAGGCGTTCACGGCACAGGAGCGCGACGCGCTGGCGCAGGGCAGCGCGCTGCCCGTGAGCCATGACCACTATTCCCACACCGTGCTGGGACTTCTGGATGTGCAGAGCAGTGTCTACAAGCCACAGCTCGACATGCTGGACGCGCTTGCCTTGTGAGTGACCCTAGAGGGTGAGCGCCAGTCGCGTGGCCTGATCAATGGCCCGCTTGGCATCCAGCTCGGTGGCGACGTCGGCACCGCCGATCAGGTGGAAGGGTTTGTGCAGACCCTCCGTGAGTTCACGCAGTGGCTCCTGACCGGCACACAGCACGATGTGGTCTACGGCCAGCGTGCGCGGCTCGCCATTGATCAGCAGGTGCAGACCCCCATCGTCGATGCGCTGATAGTCGCAGCCTGACAGCATTTCCACGCGTTTCTTCAGCAGCCCCAGCCGGTGAATCCAGCCGGTGGTCTTGCCCAGTCCGGCACCCACCTTGGTCTGCTTGCGCTGCAGCAGAAAGAGCTGCCGGGGCGAATCTTCCACCGCGGCCCGCATGCCTTCGATGCCACCCCGGGACTGCAGGCTCATGTCCACGCCCCATTCGCGCATGAACACGGGAATGTCCTGACTGGGATGCTCCTTGCCGTGACTCAGAAACTCCGCCACGTCGAAGCCGATGCCCCCTGCGCCGATCAGTGCCACGCGCCGGCCTGCCACTGCCCGCCCCGCGACCACATCCGCATAGCGCAGCACGCTGGGGTGGTCGATGCCCGGAATCTCCGGCATGCGCGGCGTGATGCCGGTGGCCAGGATGACGGCGTCGGCGTCGCTGGCATTCATTGCCTCCACAGTGACCCGCTGGTTCAGGTGCACGGTGACGCCCAGCATTTCAAGGCGGGTGCGGAAATAGCGCAGGGTCTCGTTGAATTCTTCCTTGCCGGGAATGCGTCGCGCCAGATTGAACTGCCCGCCAATCTCGCCCGCCGCGTCAAAGAGGGTCACGTGGTGCCCGCGCTCCGCGGCAGTGGTGGCGAAGGCGAGTCCGGCCGGGCCGGCGCCCACCACGACGAAGCGGCGCGGCGTGCTGGCGGGCGTGCTCACGAGTTCCTGTTCGTGGCAGGCGCGGGGGTTCACGAGACAACTGGTCAGACGGCCATTGAAGATGTGATCCAGGCAGGCCTGATTGCAGCCGATGCAGGTGTTGATCTCGGCGCTGCGATTGCGCGCGGCCTTGGCGACAAATTGCGGGTCCGCCAGGAAGGGCCGCGCCATCGACACCATGTCGGCATCGCCCCTGGCCAGCACCTCCTCGGCCACGTCGGGCGTGTTGATGCGGTTGGAGGTAATCACGGGCACTGGCAGATGCGCGCGGAATTTTGCAGTGACCCAGCTGAAAGCGGCACGTGGCACCTTGGTGGCGATGGTGGGAATCTGCGCTTCGTGCCAGCCGATGCCGGTGTTGATCAGCGTGACGCCTGCTGCCGCCAGGGCCTGCCCCAGCTGCACGGTTTCCTCGAAGCTGCTGCCGCCCTCCACCAGGTCCAGCATCGACAGCCGGAAGATCAGGATGGACTCGCGGCCCACCCGCTCGCGGGTGCGGCGCACGATCTCCAGCGCCAGGCGCGAACGGTTCTCGAAGCTGCCGCCCCAGCGGTCCTGGCGCTGATTGGTGCGCGTGGCCAGGAACTCGTTGATGAAGTAGCCCTCGGAGCCCATGATCTCGACGCCGTCATAGCCGGCTTGCTGGCAGAACCACGCGAACTGTGCGAAGTCCTCGATCTGCTGCAGGATCTGGGCGTCGGTGGCCTCGGCGGGCACGAAGCGGCTGATGGGCGCCTGAATGGCAGAGGGGGCAATCATGGCGGGGCTGCGGGCATAGCGGCCCGTGTGCAGAATCTGCAGGCAGATCTTGCCGCCTTCCCGGTGCACCGCGTCGGTAATGAAACGATGGTTCTCGAGCGCTCCCGCCTGCGCATACACCGGCAGTTCGCCGTCGGGCAGGCAGTGGGCGTTGGGCATGTAGCCGCCCGTCACGATCAGGGCCACCCCGCCCGCCGCCCGCTCGGCATAGAAGGCCGCCAGGCGTTCGTGGTTGTTCGGAATATCCTCCAGCCCCGTGTGCATCGAGCCCATCAGCACGCGGTTGCGCAGCTGCGTGAACCCCAGGTCCAGCGGCTGCAGCAGATGCGGATACGGGGCCAGTGTGCTCATTCGCCCACGCGGACGGTGAGGATGTCGCAATGCGCGCCGTGCAGCACCTTGTTGGCGGTGGAGCCCAGCAGCAGTTTCCAGCCGGAGCGGCCGTGGCTGCCGATGACGATCAGGTCGGCCACCCGCTCCTCGGCCAGGGCGCGGATCTCGGTGGCGGCCGAGCCCACCAGGGTGTGCTGCCGTTCAGCCGGAATCTCGAACTGCTTGCCGATCTCGCCCATGCGTTCGGTGGCGATCTCCAGCGCCTCTTCCTGCATGCGGCTGATGTTGATGGCATAGGCGTCGATGGGATAGGCCGCCGCGACAGGCTCGACGACGTGCACCAGGCTGAGCTTGCTGCTGTCGCCGCCCACCAGTTCGCGGGCCTTGGCGATGACTTTGGCGGATTCATTGGACAGGTCGATGGCGACCAGAACGTTCTTGTAAGTGCTCATGGCGGAACTCCTTGGGTATGGCCGGCGGCAGGTGCCGCAGCGGGCCTTGGTCCGAGTGTAATCGACAAGCCGTGGCCAATAGAAGCGGCCCGGTCAGTGCCTTTGACATGGCTCAAAGATAGGGCGAGAACAGCCAGGCCAGGGAGTCCCGCAGCTGCTCGTACAGAGGCCGCTTGCTGATCTCGTCCTGGGTCACCGGGTGCGAGAGCGCCTTGCGGGTTTCGAAATAGGTAGCCAGCTGGGCGTTCACCGGCGCACTGAACAGCTCCACGCCCAGTTCGTAGTTCAGGCGCAGACTGCGCGGGTCCATGTTGGCCGAGCCGATCAGCGAGTACTGCGAGTCGATCAGCAGCAGCTTGCTGTGGATGAAGGGTGGCGGCTGGTAATGGATGGCGATGTTGTTCGCCAGCACCTGCCGCAGGATGTTGCGCGAGGCCCAGTGCGCCGGTTTGATGTTGTTCTCACCGGGCAGCAGGATCTGCACGTCCACCCCGCGCAGATGTGCGCCAATCAGGGCGCCGATCAGGTCAAGTTGCGGCAGGAAATAGGGGGTCATGATCCACACCCGCTGCCGGGCCGAGCTGATCACCCCGATCATCAGGTCATTGAGGCGGTCCAGCGCCTTGTTGGGTCCGTCCAGCACCAGGCGGCTCCACACCGGGGCATCGGGGCGCGGCGGGTTGGTGTGGGTGAAGGGGCGCAGATCGCGGGTTTCCCTGCAGTAATGCCAGTCGCGCCGGAAGGCCCATTCCAGTTCATCGACGATGCGCCCGCGCAGTCGGAAGTGGATGTCCAGCACGCGGTGGGGGCTGTCGGCACGGGCGGCCAGGTGACGGTCGCCGATGTTGGACCCACCGGTGAAGGCAAAGTCGTTGTCGATGATCAGCAGCTTGCGGTGACTGCGCAGGTTCAGGTTCAGGGCCGGCGGGTACAGCGTCACCGGGTTGAAGCGGGTGAACTCCAGTCCACACTTCTTCAGCACCGGGCCGATGCGCCCGGCGCTCAGCCATTCCCCCATGCCGTCGATGATGATCTTCACTTCCACGCCCCGGTCGCGCGCGGCGCACAGGGCCTCGACGAACTGCGCACCGGTGGCGTCCCGGTCGAACAGATACGTGCACAGCAGCACCTTGCGCTGCGCCTGCCCGATGGCCTCCAGCATGGCAGGGTAGAGCGCCTCGCCGTTCTCCAGCACCAGCACTTCGTCGCAGCTGGTCAGGCCCTTGCCCACCACGTTCTCGCCCACCAGGGACAGGGGCCGGTACTGCGTGCCCGTGGGCGTCGGCACCGTGCCCGCCGCGTCCTTGGGCAGCTTGGTCACGTAGTGGCGGCGCGCCGTGGCGTTCACGCGGTTGATGCCGAAGATCAGGTAGAGGATCGGCCCGGCCAGCGGCAGGCTCATGCACACGGCAATCCAGCCGAAGGCCGCGCGGGAGTCGCGCTTGTTGAGCAGGGCGTGGGCTGCTGCCAGCAGGGAGATCGCCAGCAGGATGGGCGGGGCGAGCCAGAGCAGAGCTGGAGTCAGCGTCACAGGACAGGCTCCCCGGCCCGCGCGGCGGGCTTTGCCAGGTCGGGCGTCTCCAGCAGCAGGTCAGCCAGCAGCGCCCGGTGGTCGGAAAAATTGCGCCAGTGTTCGCCGGCGATGCTGCGGCAGTGGCCAATGCGCAGGCCGCGCACATAGATGCGGTCCATGGCCAGCATCGGCATGAACGCGGGATAGGTGCGCGCGGGCTTGCCGGTGATGGCCTCGTGCACTTCTTCTACGCCCAGTGCGTCCACAAGGCGGCGGTGCCCGTGCAGACGCCAGTCATTGAAGTCGCCGGCCAGAATCAGCGGTTCGTGCGGCCCCACCGTGCGGGTGATGTGTTCGATCAGGTGTGCAATCTGCAGTTGCCGCTCGCGCTCGAACAGCCCCAGATGCACGCAGATCAGGTGCAGCCCGCCTTCGATGGTGCCGTGCAGGAAGCCGCGCTGCGAGAAACTCAGGATGGACGCGTCGATGTTGTCCCAGCGCACGAAGGGCAGCTCGCTGAGAATGGCGTTGCCGTGATGCCCGTGCTGGTAGATGGCGTTCTTGCCATAGGCATGGTGCGTCCACACCGTGTCGGCCAGATATTCCAGCTGCGTCTGCGAAGGCCAGGCCCGCA
>CAYWMC010000066.1:0-9496 GCA_964459345.1 uncultured Klebsiella sp.
CGCAGCAGCGCATTCGCAGCAAGACGGGGCTGGCCGTGCTCGATGGCGACGAGAACACTGGCTGGTGGGTGGGCTGGGTAGAGAGCGACAGCGGTGTGCGCTTCTTCGCGTCCGTGCTGCAGGCAAAGGCGCCGGATGACACGTTCATTCCCGCACGCCAGTCCGTGGCCCGAGCGGCACTGGACGAGGTGCGCTACACGCTGGATATCCGTCCGCTGGCGCAACAGGTCCGCGACGAGCAGGGCGAGGCAGCGCTGCTCATGCTGCGCGAACTCGTGGCGATTCCCACCTTCAATGTGGAAGGTCTGCCGCAGCACGAGAACCCGGAATTTCTGCGCTTCGCCGCCACGCTGGAACGGCTGGTCACGCTGTTCGGACTCGACTTTCGCAACGTGGACAACCGCGTGTACGAGATCTCCCTGGGCGAGCCGGTGGGCGAACTGATCGGCGTGCACGCCCATGCCGACGTGGTGCCGGTGAATCCTGATGAATGGGTGCTGGAGGACGGCACGCGACTTGACCCGTTCGCCGTCACGCAGATTGGCGAGCGTCTGTACGGACGCGGCACCGAGGACGACAAGAACGGCATCGTCGCCGCGCTGTTTGCCATGCGCGCGCTCAAGGAATCTGGCCTGCCGCTGCGTCGCCACTTCAAGTTGCTGATCGACACGCGGGAAGAGACCGGCGGCGATGCCATGCCGTACTACCTCGAACGCAATCCCACCCCTGATTACAACATCGCGCTGGACGGCAGCTATCCTGTCATCATCGCCGAGAAGGGCTATGGCACCGTGATGGCCAGCTTCCCTGCGCGAACTGCGACGGGGGAAGGTGCGGAAGTGCTGTCGCTGAGCGGTGGCCTGGCGACCAATCAGATTCCCGCGTCGTCCACCGCGCGCCTGCGCAGTGAGCGACCTGACGCCCTGGTCACGCTGCTCAATGAGCGCGGCGCCGTGTTCGCAGCCACCAACGGCAGTGATTTCCAGATTCAGGCGCGCCGCGATGGCGACGACGTGCTGCTGGAAACCTTCGGCGTGTCTGCCCATTCCTCCGAGCCCGAGAGTGGCATCAACCCGGTGTCGCGCCTGCTGGCCTTCATGGATTCGCTGCGGGCCGAGAGTGTATTCAAGAACAATCAGTTCACCGACGCTGCCCGCTACGCCACCGAAAACTGGGGGCTGGGGCACTACGGCGAGAGCATGGGCATCGCCTACAGTCACGACTTCATGGGGCCGCTGACCGTGGCGCAGACATTCGTGGCCACCGACGCCGACGGCCTGCGCACCGCTGTGAATCTGCGTCTGCCCGTGGGCCGCGAGCCCGAGGCCCTGCTGCAGGAGATTGACAGCCGGCTGACCGCCTGGAAGGCGGCGACGGGCATCGACGTCACTCTGGCGCTGAGTGCCGGCGCGCCGATGTATCGCAACCCGGAAGGCGCGTGGGTGAATGCGCTGCTGGATATCGCGGTGGCCAACCTCGACATTCCCCGCGAGTTCGGCTCGTCTGCTGGCGGCACGTCCATTCACGACCTGCCCAATGGCGTGCAGTTTGGTCTGGCCATGCCCACAGAGAAATACACCGGGCACAATGCCAATGAGTTCAAGCGGCTGGAGCAGTTCCTGACTGACCTGCAGATTGTGACGGAGATGTTCGCGCGCCTCGGCACGATGGAAAAACTGTAGGAGCGGGCTTGCCCGCGAAACCCGTTCGCTTGCAGGCAAGCTCCCACAAGGAATTGCTGTAGCTGCGGGCTCTGTGTGGGAGTGGGCCCTGTGTGGGAGCGGGCCCTGCCCGCGAACCTGCTTACCCCGCCGCCACCCCGAACAGGGCCCCCACGCCCGCCGTCAGCGCCATTGCCAGTGCCCCCCAGAACGTGACCCGCGCCATCGCCCCCAGCAGCGGTGCGCCACCGGCTTTGGCCGACACGGCGCCCAGCAGGGCCAGAAACAGCAGTGCACTGACCGACACGGCCCACATCAGTGCGGCCGGCGCGAATGCCATGACCACCAGCAGCGGCAACAGGGCTCCTGCCGAAAAGGTGATGGCCGAGGCCAGCGCCGCCTGAATGGGTTGTGCCGCCTGCTCCTCCGAGATGCCCAGCTCGTCCCGCGCATGGGCACCCAGCGCGTCGTGCTGCATCAGCTGGCTGGCGACAGTCGAAGCCAGCGCCGGCTCCAGCCCGCGCTTGATGTAGATCGCGGTAAGCTCCGCCTGCTCCTGCACCGGCTGTGTAGCCAGCTCCATTTTCTCGCGGTCCAGATCGGCGCGTTCGGTATCCGCCTGCGAACTGACCGACACATATTCTCCGGCCGCCATCGACATCGCGCCCGCCACAAGTCCGGCAACGCCTGCCACCAGAATGCCCTTGGCATCTGCCCCCGCCGCAGCCACCCCGAGCACCAGGCTGGCAGTGGACACGATGCCGTCATTGGCGCCCAGCACGGCGGCGCGCAGCCAGCCGATCCGTTGTGTTCTGTGCCCTTCGGCGTGTCTCATGGTGATGTCCTGTCAATAGAAGGCCGATTTCTCAAATCGACACCCTCGTCAGATTCTCCACGCCACCCGCCGTCACCAGCACATTGTCTTCAATGCGGATGCCGCCCAGCGGTGTGAGGGTGTCCACCACGTCCCAGTCGATGAACTTCGCGCGCGGGCCATTGCGCTCCGGTTCCAGCAACACCGGAATGAAGTACAGGCCTGGCTCGATGGTGAACACCTGCCCGATGGCAGTGGAACGGGTGGTTCGCAGTGAGGGGTATTCGGGGGGCGGGGCCTGGGTCTCGCCGCGCGCATTCTTCATGCGGCCACCCACGTCGTGCACCTGGATGCCCAGCAGGTGGCCCACGCCGTGGGGCATGAACAGCGTGCTGACCTTGTGTTCCAGAAGCACGTCCACAGAGCCGCGGCAAATGCCGGATTGCAGCAGAATGTTGGTGATGCCCACATGGCAGGCCACGTGGATGTCGGGGTAGGGGATGCCGGGGCGCACCTTGTGGATCAGGCTGTACTGCAACGCCTCCATCGCGTCTACCAGATCGGCGAACAGCGGGGCGGTGTGGGGGCGCGTGAAGGTGCGGGTGATGTCGGAGCAATAGCCGTTCACCTTGCAGCCGGCGTCAATCAGCAGCACCTGGCTGTCTGCGCCGCTGAGTCTGCGCTTGTTCTGGTAATGCAGGATCGCGGCTTTCTCGTCCAGTGCCACGATGTTGGTGTAGGGCGTCTCTTCGTCCAGGATGTTGCAGGCCTGCAGGTAGGCCATGTGAATGTCGTACTCGCTGCCGCCCGCTTCGAACGCGCGGCGTGCGGCCGTGTGGCCTTCCAGCCCAAGACGGTTGGCGGCGCGGATGCAGGCCACTTCGTAGTCGGACTTCACGGCCCGCTGGAAGTCCAGCCATTGCAGCAGTGCCGAGGGATTGTGGCATTCCGGCGGCAGGCCCATGGCCGTGGCGAAGTGGGTGTTCTCGCCCAGGAAGGCGATGCGCGGCAGGGCGGGAATCTCGACACCGGGAATCCCCTGCAGGGCGTCGGCAATGGTATGGCTGCTCTGCAGCGTCTGCACCAGCCACTGGGCGCTGACCCAGTCGTCGAGATGCGCGGTCTGTTCGTACCAGAAGTCCTTGGGCACCACCTGGAAGTACACGGGCGTCTGCCCGGGCAGAATCAGCAGCACCTGCTCGGGGCGGCTCACGGGCAGCCAGTGGCTGAAGTGGCCGTAGGCGCGGAACGGGGGCGTCTGGTCGTCGGCATAGTGGTAGCGGGCCGAGCCGCTGTGAATGAGCACGGCCTCGAAATTGCCGGTGGCGAGCAGGGCGTCGGTGTACAGCGCGAGGAGTCGTTCGATGTGCTGGGCGTAGTGCTGAGCGAAGGACATGGGAGTTCTCGGTGGATGTGTGCGATGGCGGGACGATAGCACAGTGGGGGCAGGCTTGTGGGAGCTTGCCTGCTGGCGAACAGTCCTTGTTCGCGGGCAGGGCCCGCTCCCACAGGCAGGGCCTGCTCCCACAGGCAGGGCCCGCTCCCACAGGCAGGGCCCGCTCCCACAGGCTGTCCCCGCCATTGCCGCCCCTGCGACGAAGCGGCTATGATTCGGGCTCCAGACGCAAAGATGAGACGCCCCATGAGCACCCACCCCGGCCCCTTCCGCATGAATGACCACTACGCCCGGCTGCGCCCCGATGCCACAGCGGAAGCCATCAACGTGGACGCCAGCTTCTGGCAGGACCTGGCCGCCGGCAGGTTCGGCGACTTCCACAACGAGTATCTGGTCACCACGCAGAGTTTTTCCCAGAACTGGCCGCTGTGGGAGATGCATCCGCAGGGCGATGAAATCGTCGTGTTGATCGGCGGCTCACTGGACCTGATTCTTGAAAAGAAGACGGGCAACAAGATTGTGCCGCTGCGTGAGCCGGGGGCCTGGGCGCTGGTACCCAAAGGGCACTGGCACACTGCGCGGGTACATGCCTTGAGCGTGGTGCTCTTCATCACGGCGGGGGAAGGCACCCAGCACCGCCAGGTCGATTTCTGAACGGAGCATTGCCAATGCTGACACTCTATATCGCCAACAAGAATTACTCGTCATGGTCACTGCGGCCGTGGATTCTGCTGAAGGCTCTGGAGATTCCCTTCGAGGAGCGTCTGGTGCCCTTCACGGCGCACTCCAACTGGGAGGAGTTCCGACGCTTTTCGCCCAGCGGCAAGGTGCCCGCGCTGGTCACTGAAAACGGCACCATCTGGGACTCGCTGGCGATTGCGGAGTTTCTGGCCGAGCAGTCCACATTGGTGTGGCCGCAGGAGCGCATGACACGGGCGTGGGCACGTTCGGCGGCTGCTGAGATGCATTCCGGGTTCTTCGCCTTGCGGGAGCATTGCTCGATGAGCTGCGGCGTGCGCATTCGTCTGCATGACATGGTGCCGCCGCTGCTGCGTGACATCGCACGGCTCAATGAACTGTGGAGCGAGGGGCTGCAGCGTTTCGGCGGTCCGTTTCTGGCGGGCGAGCGTTTCACTGCCGTGGATGCCTTCTTCGCCCCGGTGGCCTTCCGGGTGCAGACCTACGGTCTGACCCTGACGGCGCCGGCCCAGGCCTATGCGGCGCGCTTGCTGGCATTGCCGGCGATGCAGCAGTGGTACCAGGACGCCCTCGCCGAACCGTGGCGCGACGAAGAGCACGAACACGATTGTCTGCGGCGCGGCGTTCTGCTGGCCGATCACCGCGCCTCCCGCTGATCCGCGCCGCGCTGGCTAGCGCGGCTTGTCGTGCACCCGGATCAAGCCTTCCTGCGCCACCGACACTACCAGCTCGCCGTTCTGCCGGAAGATATTGCCGCGACTGAAGCCGCGTCCCGCCGAGGCGGAGGGACTGTCCTGCACGTACAGCAACCACTCGTCCATGCGGAACGGCCGGTGGAACCACATCGAATGATCGAGACTCGCAATCTGCAACTGCGGCGAGAACAGGCTCATGCCGTGGGGGCGCAGGCTGGTGTCCAGCAGCGTCATGTCCGAGGCATAGGCCAGCATGTGGGCATGCAGCGGATAGTCTGCGGGCAGGTCGGTGTTCACGCGCATCCACACCGTACGCCGGGCCGGGCGGGGCTCGGGGCGCATCATGTTTTCCACGTCGATGTGACGCAGGTCGATGGCGAAGGGGCGGGTGAAGGCGGCATGCAGCTCGGGGCCCAGGCTATCGCGGTAGCGCTCGGCCAGTTCGGCTCGCGTCAGGCAGGTTTCGGGTGGCGGCACTTCAGGCATGGGCTCCTGGTGCGACAGGCCGCTCTCGGGCAACTGGAACGAGGCGGCCAGATTCAGAATCGCCGCGCCGTGCTGGATGGCGGTGACGCGGCGGGTGCAGAAACTCTTGCCGTCGCGCAGGTTCTCCACCTTGAACAGGATCGGGTGCTCCTTGTCGCCGGGACGCAGGAAGTAGGCGTGCAGCGAATGCACCTGGCGTCCTTCTTCCACCGTGCGGCTGGCACTGAGCAGCGCCTGGGCCAGCACCTGGCCGCCGAAGATCTGGCGCCAGCCTTCACTCTTGTGGCGTGTCTGGAACAGTCCGTCGTCGAGCGTCTCCAGGTCGAGGTGGTCGAAGAGTTGCTGCAGCTGCTGGTTCATGGCGGTCTCCGGGGGGCGAACAGCTGTTCGAAAAGGCCGGCAGTGTAACAGGACGAACGGCCCGTTTCACACGCGGGGCGCGGCTTTACGCCCTTGGGAGGCCCGCGTATGATCGCCGGACATCAATAACAAGCAAGGCTTTCAGAGGGGCACACCATGCGCAGAATCGGAATGTACACGGGCGTCGCGGCGATCGCGGCAGCGGCATTGTTCATCGGCATGGACGCGCCGCTCAATGCGGCGGATGCCGATCTGGAAGCCGTCAAGAAGCAGTTCGTCGGCCACTACGAACTGCTCAGCTACATCTCCTACCCCGAGGGCGGGGGCGAGGTGGACAACAATTACGAAGGCCGCATCACCTATGATGAACACGACAACATGACGGCCCAGGGCATGCCCAGGGACCTGCCTGCCCGCGCGGCGGCGTCCACCACCAATGTCAGCGGCGGCTTTGCGTACTATGGCAGTGTCAGCTGGGACATCGAGAACCAGATCGTCACGCATCACGTGGAAGGCTCGCCCTCCCGTGGCAGCTGGGTGGGGGAAGACAATGTGCGGCACTATGCGTGGGAAGACGGCCTGCTGAAACTCTCCATCGTGAACGCCGAGGGCCGCACCACGGGCACTCTGACCTGGCGTCGTTACGAGTAAGGCATTGACGACCCCGGACACCGACTCTCTTTCCCGATTCGACGCGTGCTGGCTGGCAGAGGCCGTCCGTCTGCACGCGCTCGACACCGCCGACCCCCTCGCCCCTCGCCTTGCTGCCACCAGCCTGGACGAGGAGGCGCTCCTGCAGATCACCCAGGCAATCGCCCACACCCAGGGCTACAGCGCCCGCGCCCGGCAATGGCATCGCCATGCGCGGCTGGTGCTGGCGGGACTTGGGCTGGTGGCGCTGGCGGGGGGCTTCTCGGCAGGACTGAGTTTCTTCAGTGGCGCGGCGCCCACCGTCAACGTGCTGTGGACCCTGGTCGGACTGCTGGGCGTGCATACCGTGGCGCTGCTGCTCTGGCTGGTGGCGGGGCAGGCGACCGGAGGGGTGGCGGGCCGCGTGTGGTTCTGGTTGCTGCAGCGCTGGCCACTGGACCGCAAGGGCGGGACGAGTGAGACGGACCCGCTGGGGCGGGCTATGCTGCTGATGCTCGGGCGCAGGGGTCTGGGGCGCTGGTGGCTGGGTACCATCACCCATGGTCTGTGGCTGCTGGCGCTGGCGGCTTCGCTGCTGGCCATGCTGGCGGTGCTGAGTCTGCGCAATGTGTCGTTCACACTGGAAACCACCATTCTGCCTGCGGCGGTGTTCGCCGGATTTGTCGAAGGCTTTGGCTGGCTGCCCTCGCTGCTGGGCTTCGCCGTGCCCGACCCGGCCATGATTCAGGCCGCGCTGAGTGGCGCCGCGCCCGGCGGGCAGAGTGAGATGGCGGGCCGTGCCTGGGCGTCATGGCTGAGCGGCGGCATGCTGGTGTATGCCTTCCTGCCACGGGCCCTGGCGTTTGCGTTCTGCTATTCGTTGCAACGGCGGCGGCGCGCGCAGTGTCGTCCGGACTTGCTGCAGCCGGGGTTCGCCCTGCTGCCTGGGGCGCAGACCGCGCACCCGGGCATTGTCGATCCAGCCCCGCCTGCGTCGGCCCCCGGCCGTGTGGCGCCCCTGCACCATGTCCGCAGCAGCGGCGCCATGCTCTGCGGCCTGGAGCTGGGAAGCGACATCTCCTGGCCGCCCCGTGGCATGGGGCTGGGGCAGGAGATTCGGGTGGAGGAGCGCGTGGATTCCCGCGAACAGCGCCGCGCGCTGCTGTCCCGCCTGAAAGCGGCGCCCCCTGCGAAGCTGCTCCTGACCGTCGATGCGCGCCTGTCGCCCGACCGTGGCACATTGCACTGGCTGGTCGAGATATCCCATTTTGCAGGCGAGTTGCGCGTGCTGCTCCTGCCCCCTTCCTGCGCCGAGGAGCGCCGCCTGGCCTGGCTGCAGGGCCTCGAATCCACAGGCCTGAGTGGCGAGCGGGTATTCACCGACGCCGCGCAGGCAGGACACTGGCTGAACCCCCATGACTGAGCGAATCCCCCATGGCCCGCTGCGCATCGCCGTGGTCGGCCACACCAATACCGGCAAGACCTCGCTGCTGCGCACGCTGACCCGTGACAGCCACTTCGGCGAAGTGTCTTCGCGCCCCAGCACCACGCGGCATGTGGAAGGCGTGAGCCTGGGCATCGGCGCCACGCCGTTGCTGACGCTGTATGACACCCCCGGCATGGAAGACTCCATTGCCCTGCTGGAGACACTGGACAGTCAGGCGGCAGGCGCCGGGCGCCGGCTGGACGGGCCCGCGCGGGTGCAGCAGTTCCTGGAGTCCCCTGGGGCAGCGGGGCGCTTCGAGCAGGAGGCCAAGGTGCTGCGGCAGCTGCTGCAGTGCGATGCCGCCCTCTATGTGATCGACGCCCGCGACCCGGTGCTCTCCAAGTACCGCGACGAGCTGGAGATTCTGGCCGGTTGTGCCGTGCCGCTGCTGCCCCTGCTCAATTTCGTGAGCGCGGCGCGCGCCAATGAGCCCGCCTGGCGCGAGGCGCTGGCCCGCCTTGGCCTGCACGTGGTGGTGAGCTTTGACACGGTGGCGCCGGCCCGTGGCGGCGAACGCATCCTGTACGAGAAGCTCGCGACCCTGCTGGATGTGCGCGGCGCCTCGCTGTTGCGGCTGGTGGAGGAACACGAGCGGCAGGCCCTGGGCCGGCGTGGCGCTGCCACGCAGTTGCTGGCCGACCTGTTCATCGACGTGGCCGCCTGCCGGGTGCGGGTGGCCAATGGCACCAACGAGGCCGCGCTGGCACTGGCGCTGCAGACGCTCAACCGCCGCATCCGCGAGCGGGAGCAGGTCTGCGTGGATGCGCTGCTGGGCTTGTACCGCTTCAGCCGCCAGGACCTGGATGCCGGCCACCTGCCTCTGAGCGATGGCCGCTGGCAGGAGGATCTCTTCGACCCGGCCACGCTGACGTCCCTGGGCATCACCCTGGGCGGCGGCGCGGCGGCAGGCGCAGCGGCGGGCTTCGGTATCGACCTGATGCTGGGTGGCACCACGCTGGGCTCGGGCGCGGCCATCGGCGCGCTGCTGGGCGGCGGTCTGCCCACACTGCAACGCTTCGGGCGGCGCCTGCTGCGCGGGGTGAGTCAGACGGTGACCAGCGCCGTGACGGGCAGTCGCTATTTGCGGGTGGACGAAGCCATTCTGCGGGTGCTGGTCACCCGTCAGGTGCATCTGCTGCTGGCGCTGGAGGCCCGTGGTCATGCGGCAGTGGAGCGCATTGCCCTGCAGGACAACCTGGCCGCGCAGGTCTGGCAGGGCGCATTGCCCGGCGCACTGCGCCGCTGCCGCGAATATCCGGGCTGGTCGGC
>CAYWMC010000067.1:0-9423 GCA_964459345.1 uncultured Klebsiella sp.
ACAGCCCTGCATCTGCGTCCAGCACGGCGACCAGGGTGACCCGGGGGAAGTGATGTCCTTTCGCCAGCATCTGTGTCCCGATCAGAATGCAGGGGCCGCCCTGGTGTACCTCGTTCAGCAGCACATCCAGTTCATTCTTGCGGCGGGTGGTGTCGCGGTCGATCCGCAGCACTCGCGTGTCCGGGAACAATCCCTGCAGCCAGACCTGGCTGCGCTCCGTGCCCAGCCCGAGGGCCTGCAGGTTGCGTGACTTGCACAGCGGGCAATGTCGGTCGATGGGACGGCGGGAGTCGCAATGGTGGCAGCGCAGATGCGGCGTAGTCTTGTGCAGGGTCATCCGGGCGTCGCAGTGCGCGCATTCCGAGATCCAGCCGCAGTCGCCGCACTGCAGGGTAGGAGCGAAACCGCGCCGGTTCAGAAATACCAGCACCTGATTGCCCGCCTGGAGATGGCTGCCGATGCGCGAAAGCAGGGGACCGGAGAAGCCTTCCTGCACCTGCTCCTGGGTTGTGTCGACCAGATGCAGTGAGGGCTGTGCCGCGAGCCCCGCCCGCTCCGTCAGAGGCAGGTGGGTATAGCGGCCACCTCGCACGTTGTAGAGCGACTCCAGACTGGGCGTGGCCGAGCCCAGCACGATGCAGATGTTCTCGCGTCTGGCGCGCACCACTGCCAGGTCCCGGGCGGAGTAGCGAAAGCCGTCCTGCTGCTTGAACGACCCGTCGTGTTCCTCGTCCACGATCAGCACGCCGGGGCGTGCCATTGGCGTGAACAGCGCAGAGCGGGTGCCGATGATGATCTGGGCCACGCCGTCCCGGGCATCCAGCCAGGCATGCAGGCGCTCGGTGTCGGTCAGGCCCGAATGCAGCACGGCGATACGGCACTGGAAGCGGCGCCGGAAGCGGCCAATGGTTTGTGGCGTGAGGCTGATCTCCGGCACCAGCACCAGCGCTTGCTGACCTCTGGACAGCACAGTGGCGATTATCTGCAGGTAGACCTCGGTCTTGCCACTGCCTGTGACGCCGTCCAGCAAGAAGCAGCTGTAGCTGTCCAGCGCCGCCGCCACGGTGCCGACAGCATGCAGTTGCTCGCCATTCAGCATCAGACTTGGTTCCCGAGGCGGGCGTGCAGACAATGCAGGAGGAGGCCCTCCATCGGCTTCCTCCAGGCTCAGCACCAGCCCTGCGGACACGAGCGTGGCAAGTGCGGCCGGGGAGATTTCCGTCTCCAGCAGGGAGGTCTTGTCCAGTTCCCCGTGTTCGCTCAGGAAGTCGATGATCTCGCGCTGGCGGGGCGCGCGGCGCAGCGCGTCCGGTGCCAGTGCGTGACCGGCGTCTGTCAGTCGCCACACCTTGCGGGGCGGCCTTGCGGCAGGGCGGTCCTGGCGCAGCAAAGCGGGCAGCATGGTTTGAAACACTTCACCAGGCGGGTGCTGATAGTACTGGGCTGCCCAGACGTAAAGCTCCATCAGCGACGGGGGCAGCAGTGCCTGCTCGTCAATCAGGTGCAGTGCTCTCTTGAGCTTGCCGCTGGCTACGCTGCTCCGGGTCTGCACCGACACCAGAATGGCCACCAGCGTGCGTGTTCCAAAGGGGACGGCCACGCGCATTCCCGGGACAAGGCCTGCGGCACTGGCGTCACTCAGATCCGCCGGCGGCAGATAGTCGAACAGGCGTCGCAAGGGGGAAGGCACGGCCACACGCAGGATGACGGGCGCGACTACCGGGGATGCTGTCTTGGGTGTGTGGGGCATGGCTTGCTGCAACGGAAAGCGTGGGCTGGGCGCGCTGGCGCCGGCGGGTTCAGGCATGGTAAGGGGATTGCCGGATGGCCGCAACCGACGCTGCCGGGCGCCTGTCCTGCTCTGCCTGAATTGGTTTATACTCGCCGCCACTTTGAACCCCGGCAGGATGGAGTACAGGCACATGCACACAGAGTCGATCCCCGCAGAATTGTTGCTGGTCAGGGAGCAGATCGATCGGATCGATCACGGCCTTGTGCTGCTGCTGGCCAACCGCTTCGCATTGACGCGGCGTGTGGGGGTTCTGAAGGCGGAGCACGGGCTTGAGGCTCTTGATCCTGAACGCGAAAGTCGCAAGCTGGCCGAAATCCGCAGACTCTGCGAAGGCAATGGCGTAGCGCCCGACCTGATGGCAGAGATACTGGCGCGCGTAATGGCGGAAGTAGTCAAGAACCACAAGGCCATCCGCGAATCTGGCGCATCCGCTTCCTGACCCCCGGACAATCTGTACATTCACGCAAATGCTGCTATTGCCAAAGCAATGCTCTTTGGTAGAATGCACGCCCGCTTCGCTGGCAGTCCTCTCGTCCAGTGGAAATCAAACAATGAGGAAGAGGCATGAAACCCGATATTCACCCCAATTACGTAGCGATGACGGCTACCTGCAGCTGCGGCAACGTGCTGAAGACGCGCTCCACACTCGGCAAGGACATCCTTGTAGACGTGTGCTCTGATTGCCACCCCTTCTACACAGGCAAGCAGAAGATCCTCGACACTGGCGGTCGCGTGGATCGTTTCAACAAGCGCTTCGGTGGTCGTACACTGAAATAAGCTGTTTGAACCAGTCATTCAAAGGCGTCCGGGGCAACCCTGACGCCTTTTTGTGTTTCCGGCCATTCGGTCGGAGATCTCAGAATATGATCTCGATGGTGGGCTCTTCGTCCTGCGCGGGCTGGGTATTGCGGGTCGGTCGGACGGCGGCGGGTTGTGCTTCCGTGGGGTCATTCTCTTCCATGAACAGCTCGAACATGGTGTTCGCCTGATCGGGTCTGGCACTGCGCCCCGTCTGCTTTTCAATCAGTCTGTCCACGAGCCCGTCCGGACGCTCCAGCATGCGCTCCGGAGTCCCCTCCAGCACTGCCTTCATGTAGTCAATCCAGATTGGCACCGGCACAGTGGCTCCCTGTTCACTTTCACCCAGGGGCTGCGGCTGGTCGAAGCCTATGAAGACGCTGGTGGCCACATCACGATTGAAGCCGGTGAACCACAACTCGGTCGGTCCGTTCGTGGTGCCGGTCTTGCCCATCAGATCCTTGCGGGGAATCTCTCGGCCCACGCGCCTGCCGCTCCCCTCTTCAATCACCGAGCGCAGCATGCTGCCAAGCACGTAGGCAACGCGCGCATCCACAACCTGCTCGGCCGGCATTTCGTTGTAGGCAATTGATTCACAGGACTTGCCGCAGGCAACGCTCTGCGCCGGCAGCTGGATCAGCCCGTCCACAGTGCGGATCTGCTTTATGAGAGTTGGCGTCACTTTCTGGCCGCCGTTGGCAATCGTGGCGAAGGCCCCTGCCATCTCGATGGGTGGCACATCCTGGCTGCCCAGTGCCACGGTCAGGTCCACGCGGGGGAAATGATCTGTCGTGATGCCGAAGCGCTTGGCGAAAGGCAGCACGACATCGGAGCCCAGCTGTTCGTAAAGCCGCACCGCCGGAATATTGCGCGAGTTGGTGAGTGCTGTGCGCAAGGTGATGGGCCCGGCGAAATTGTTCTCGAAATTGCGGGGGCGATAGTCGCCACGGGCAAAGGCAGCATCGTTGATGATGGTCGCCGGGGTGTAGCCCTGCTCCAGCGCCGCCCCGTAGACGAAGGGCTTGAAGCCCGAGCCCGGCGGGCGGGCCGTCGTGACGCGATTGACCTGGCTGAGGGCGAAGTCATAGCCACCCACCAGGGCCAGAATGTCGCCGTTGTCTGGGGATACCGAGACGATTGCACCCTGCAGATCGGGTATTTGTCCGAGTGACCAGGCGCCGCTGGCCGTCTCCTTCATACGGATCAGATCGCCCACCTTGACGATGTCGGCGGCACGTTCCGGCCGCGGCCAGGCGCGCCCGCGGTCGATGAACGGGGCAGCCCAGCTCAGGCCTTCCCAGGGGATGCTTACCGTGCTGCCGTCCTGCAGCAGCGCCTTGATCTCTCGCTCGCCGACTTCCGACACCACGGCCGGATGCTGATTGCCCATAATCTGCCTTGTGGAGAGTGCCTCCAGCCAGGTATCCGTCGCGGCCCGGCCTTCCGGCACCTCGATATGGGCCTCGGGGCCGCGGTAGCCGTGCCGCTTGTCGTAATACTCTTCAAGGCCGTTGGTCAGTGCGCGATTGGCGATGGCCTGCTTCGCGCTGTGAATGCTGGTGGTGACTTCGAAGCCCCGGCGGTAGATGTCCTCGCCAAACTGGGCGTAAAGATCCTGACGCACCATTTCTGCAACATACGGAGCGCTGACTTCGATGCGGCGATTGTGCCGACGGGCGTTGTCCGGCGTGTTGATGGCCACGTCATATTCAGCGAGGGTGATCATGTCCTGTTCGTACATCTTGGTCAGCACGACATTGCGGCGGGTGGTCGCACGAGCCTGGTCGGCAATCGGATTGCAGGGTGACGGGCAGGGCAGAACCGAAGTCAGCATGGCGAACTGCGGCAGTTCCAGTTCCCAGATGGGCTTTCCGTAATAGGCGTAGGCAGCGGCATTGATGCCATCGGCGCCGGACCCGAAGTAGATCAGGTTCAGGTACAGCGTGATGATCTCTTCCTTGGTCAGCTCGCGCTGGATGCGCAGCGCAAAGGGGATCTCCTTCAGTTTGCGGGCATAAACAGTGTCACTGTCGAAGGAAATATTGTTCGCCAGCTGCATGGTGATGGTGCTGCCGCCGCCCAGATTGATGCCGCGCACGAAGCCGTAGAAGCCGCGCATCAGGCCGCGGATGTCCACGCCGGAATGGGAATAGAAGCGGGGGTCCTCGCTGGCGATGACGGCATTGATCATCATCGGCGGGATCTGTTCATAGGGAACCGGGTCGCGGCGGATGCCAATCTCGTCGATCAGCAGGTTGTCCGCAGTAAGTATGCGAAGAGGCGTCTCCAGCTGCACGTCGCGATAGGATTCAGCCGAGGGCAATTGGGGCGACAGATAGAGGAATGCCGCCGCCGCGACCATGATGCCGCCGCTGGCGCAGAAGATGCCGAACCAGAACAGGCCTCGGAGCAATGTCTTGATACTGGAGTTCACGGGTGATGCCACACTGGTTCGACGCTGGATTCGTCACTGGCTGCAAGAGAGACCGAAAAATGCCGGAATTCATGTGCCCGGCGCTGACAGGCTGGCCGCATTATATACGCAAGGACCTGATTAATCTTGAGTGGAATTGTCGGGATTGTCCGCCCTGACGCAGGCCTGATGCAGCGCCTTGCAGAGCGCTGAAAAAGTGCTGAATATTTCTCCTTTTTACTTGAAAAACATATGGTTGTAGTAGTTTTCCCCACCATGCGTCGGTGCGTTCCGAGGAGTATGGAGCACATGCTTGCCTGTCTCGGAAGTGTGCGCTTCATCAAGCTTGTTCCAAGAGATTTGAACTGGTTGGCAACATAAAGTTATTTGTTGAAATACCGATATAATCTGTTGAATATCATATATAAATTTGTTTTGATGTCGCAAATATCAAAAATGACTCCCCTGCGGGAGGTATTTCTGATGCGCGTCTATACTCGAAATCGACGCGATTCCAAGGCTGCTGGACGACTAATTCAGGCTGACGACAGTGCTGCAATTTCTGAGCAAGAAAACCAAGACGCTGCTGGGGGTGGACATCAGTTCCACCGCCGTGAAGCTTCTTGAGCTGAGTCTCAGCAACGGCCGGTACCGCATCGAAAACTACGTGATCCGTCAGCTGCCCTTCAATGCCGTAGTCGAGAAGAACATCAGCGACATTGATGCCGTGGGCGATGCCATCCGCCAGGCCCTCTCGATTCTGAAGCCTGCCACCAAGGAAGCCGCTGCGGCTGTGGCAGGCTCGGCGGTGATCACCAAGATCATCGAAATGAATGCCGCGATGAATGATTCCGAAATGGAGAATCAGATCATCGTCGAAGCTGATCAGTACATCCCTTATCCGCTGAGCGAAGTGTCCATCGATTTCGAACGTCAGGAACAGGCTGACCCGAAGTCCGATTTCGTCGATGTGCTGCTGGCTGCCTGTCGCAAGGAAAATGTCGAGTCCCGCGTCGCGGCGCTGCAGTCCGGCGGGCTCGTGGCTCGTGTGGTGGACATCGAGGCCTATGCCATGGAACGCGCCTTCGGCCTGCTGCAGCCACAACTTGCCAGTGCCGATGCCCACACGGTCGCCATTCTCGACATCGGCGCCACCATCACCACTCTGCACGTGCTGCTGGAAGGCAAGACCATCTACACGCGGGAGCAGCTGTTCGGCGGGCGGCAGCTGGTGGAGGACGTGCAGCGTCGCTTCGGCCTCTCCGCCGTCGAAGCCGAGAATGCCATTCGACGTGGCACCTTGCCGGAAGAATACGAACAGGAAATTCTGGCGCCCTTCAAGGACGCCGCCGTGCAACAGGTCAGCCGCTCGTTGCAGTTCTTTTTCTCCTCCAGTCAGTACAACGATGTCGATCAGATCATTCTGGCTGGTGGCGTGGCCGCCATAGACGGGCTGGCAGGGCTCGTGCGCGAGCAGCTGGCGACCCCGGCACTGGTAGCCAATCCCTTTCAGGACATTGCAATTGGCAGCAAGGTGAACAAGACGCTGCTTGCCAATGACGCGCCCGCACTGATGATTGCCTGCGGTCTGGCCATGAGGAGCAAGTACTGATGGCACGCATCAATCTACTGCCGTGGCGGGAACAGCTGCGCGAAGAGCGCAAGCGCGAATTTTTCGTGCTGCTGATGGGTGTCGTCATCATCGCAGGCGGCATTCTGTTTCTCATCGACCGCAATTTCCGCAATGACATCCGCTATCAGCAGTCCCGCAACGACTTCCTGCGCCGTGAAGTGCTGGTGCTGGATGCGCGCATTGCCGAGATCGACGACCTCAAGGAGCAGAAGGCCCAGATCAGCTCGCGCATGGAAGTGATACAGAATCTGCAGGGGTCGCGACCCGTGATCGTGCGCATCTTCGACGAGCTGGTGAAGGCACTGCCCACCGGCGTGTATTTCAACTCGCTGCAGCGCACGGGCGACCGCCTGCAGATCGAAGGCATTGCCGAGTCCAACAACAAGGTGTCCGAGCTGATGCGCCGCATTGACGATTCGCCGTGGTTCATCAATCCAAGCCTGCAGCAGATTTCCGCTGCCTCTGCAGATGCGAATTCCGATCAGCGCGAGGCCAACGCCTTCTCGCTGACCCTGTTCATGCAGGCTCCGGACCGAGCGGAGGAGCAGTGACATGGCACTTTCATCGCTGACCAAGGAACTGCAGAACTTCGACTGGAACAACCTCAGCGACATCGAGTCCATCGGTGTCTGGCCGGGCGTGGTCAAGTTCATTCTGGCCGCCGTGCTGTTTGTCGTGTGCCTGGCGGGTGGATTCTGGTTCGACATCCGCAATCTGCAGGCTGAGCTCACTCGCTGGGAAGTGGAAGAGACCACGCTGCGGACGGAGTTCGAGCAGAAGGCCGTGCTGGCCGCGAATCTGGAAGAGTACAAGGCGCAGACTGTCGAGATGGAGAATGCCTTTTCGGAATTGCTGCGGCAGCTGCCCAGCCGCACCGAAGTCCCGGATCTGGTGGACGACGTCACGGAGACAGGTCTGGGTGCCAGTCTCAATTTCGCGCGCATAGAACTGGACTCGGAAGTGGAACTGGAGTTTTACATCGAGCAGCCGATTCAAGTGGAAGTACTGGGCAATTACCACGACTTCGGCACCTTCGTCAGCGGCGTTGCCAGCCTGCCCCGCATCGTGACCCTGCACGATTTCGAAATCACCGCACCGGACAACCGCAGTGCTCTCACCATGAACATCACGGCGAAGACCTATCGGTACAGGACGGAAGAGGAAGAACAGGAGGAGGCTGAAAGTGCTGCGACGCCTTGAATCCTGCCGCGCTGCCAGTGTGCTGCGCTGGTCTGTGCTTGCGACGCTGACTCTGCTGCTGGCGGCCTGTGGCCGCCAGACGGCAATGGATGATCTGCAGCAGTTCATCGTGGAGGTGTCGCTGCGCCCGGGCGGACCGATCGAGCCAATGCCGGAATTTCTGCCCTACGAGGTATTCACCTACAGCGCCGCGTCGATGCGCAGTCCCTTCGATGTGCCGATCATGGCGGGCACTGGTGCAGCAGAAGCGCCGGTGAATCTGGTGCAGCCAGATTTCGATCGCACACCTGAAGCACTTGAGGAATTCGCCCTGACGGACCTGACGATGGTGGGCATGATTACGCGGGATCGCAGCTTCATTGCGTTGATCCGGGACATCAACGGCACCCTGCACCGTGTGGGAGTCGGCAATTACATGGGACGCAATCACGGGCGGATCGCCCGGGTAACGGCCGGCGAAGTGGAGCTGGTGGAAATCGTCCCCGCAGGGGATGGCGGCTGGGTGGAACGACCGCGCACGCTCGCCCTTCAGCGGTGATGGGAATGAGGCATGAGATGCACGGAATTTTTCAGCAGCGGGCACAGCGCTGCCACAACAGGTGATCTGAGAATGGCTACAGTGACGATGACTTCAAGTGCCGGACAGCCAGCGTCGGCGGGGCACTGGCTGCGAGGCCTGACGATGGTGCTTCTGAGTGTCTGGGCTGCGTTCGCGCAGGCACAGGACGCTGTAACGCTGAACAGCATCGGCTTCGCGAATCTGCCGGGTGACAGCATCGAAGTGCGACTCGAATTCGACGGCATTCCGCCGGAGCCCACAGGCTTCACCCAGACTGATCCCGCACGCATTTCCATCGACCTCAGCAATGTGCAGAGCAGCCTGGCGGAGCGGCGCTTTGAGCTTGGCGCCAGCAATGCCCAGAGCGTCATGGTGCTGGAAACCAGTGACCGCACACGGCTGGTGTTCAATCTGGTGTCTCCCGTGGACTATCAGACCCGCATCGAAGGCAATACCCTGGTGGTGCATCTGGGGGGGGACAATGTTGTTGCAGCTGCCCCAGCTGCGGCAGCTGCTGCCCCCGCTGCGCAGGAGCCGGCCGCCGCTGGTCCGGCCATTGCCGATGTCACGTTCCGGCGTGGCAATGAACTCAATGAAGGTCAGATCGTGATTACGCTCAGCGACGACCAGATCGTGGGCAATGTGGAACAGGTTGGCAGTCGCGTGTATCTGGAGTTTGCCGGCGCGGCGGTTCCCGAGCGCCTGAACAGGCGCTTCGATGTGACTGACTTCGCAACCCCCGTCAACACGGTCGATGTCTATCCGCAGCGTGGCAATGCCACCATCGCGATTGATCTGAACGGTCAATATGAATACGTGGCCTACCAGCAGGGTCGGCAGTACACCGTGAGCGTGACACCACCCGGTGCCGCTGCCGCCAACGCAGATCCCGCCTCGCAGTTCTCGGGCAGTCTGGTGTCGCTGAGTTTCCAGAACATCGACGTGCGCTCCGTGCTGCAGTTGCTGGCCGATGAGAACGATCTCAATCTTGTCGCCAGCGATGCCATTACCGGCAACATCACGCTGCA
>CAYWMC010000068.1:0-3173 GCA_964459345.1 uncultured Klebsiella sp.
AGCTGCAGAGGATTCTTGAGCAGGCGCAGCTCGCCCGCCGCAATGGCGCCACCCGTTTCTGCATGGGCGCTGCCTGGAAGAATCCCTCTGCAAAGGATTTTCCGCATGTGCTGGAGATCGTGCGCGAAGTCCGTGCCCTGGGGATGGAAACCTGCATGACCCTCGGTGCGCTGGATCAGAGCCAGGCTGATGCACTGGCTGAGGCTGGTCTGGACTATTACAACCACAATCTAGATACCTCGCCTGAGTACTACGCGCAGATCATTACTACCCGCACCTATGCGGATAGACTGGATACCCTGGAGCGCGTGCGCAACGCGGGCATGAAGGTCTGCGCTGGTGGCATCGTGGGAATGGGCGAGGGCCGCGACGATCGCGTCGGCCTGTTGCAGCAACTGGCAAATCTGCCGGTGCATCTTCACAGCGTGCCGATCAACAATCTGGTGAAAGTACAGGGCACGCCGCTGCAGGACGTCGAGGATCTCGACGCCTTCGAATTCATCCGCACTGTGGCCGTTGCGCGCATCCTGATGCCGAGCTCCCATGTCCGTCTCTCGGCAGGACGTCAGGCCATGAACGAGCAGATGCAGGCGCTGTGCTTTCTGGCCGGCGCCAACTCCATCTTCTACGGAGAAAAACTGCTGACCACACCCCTGCCGCAGGAAAGTGCCGATCTTGCGCTGTTCGAGAAGCTGGGGCTGCACGCGCAAGGACACGGCTCGTGACGGTGGGTGGCGGGCCTGCCAGTGCAGCGCTTGGCGCGACACTTGCGCAGCGTCTGGCTCTGCGCGGGCAACAGGGATTGCTGCGACAGAGGCTGGTGCGGCACGGCCCGCAGCAGCCCACACTGGTACTCAACGGGCATCCCCTGGTGTCCTTCTGCAGCAATGACTACCTTGGCCTCGCCAGCCATCCTGCCGTGCTGGCGGCCTGCCGGGAGGGATTGGAACAATATGGGCTTGGCAGCGGGGCGTCCCATCTCGTCACCGGTCACAGTGCAGCACACCACGCTCTTGAAGAGGAGCTGGCGGACTTCCTGGGCCGGGACCGGGCGCTGCTGTTCAGTACCGGTTACATGGCCAATGTCGGTGTCATCAACGCGTTGATGCAGGAAGGAGACCTGGTGCTGCAGGATGCGCTGAACCATGCGTCCCTGCTGGACGGCGGCTGGCTGAGCAGGGCGCAGTCCAGGCGCTATGCCCATGGTGATCCCGCGGCAGTGCAGGCCATGCTGGATGCCAGCACTGCCGCTCAACATCTGCTGGTAACAGACGGCGTGTTCAGCATGGATGGCGACCTTGCCCCTTTGCCGGCCCTGATCGCCATCGCCCGACAACGTGGCGCCTGGCTCATGGTGGACGATGCCCATGGCATCGGGTGTATCGGGCACAGTGGTCGGGGCATCATCGAGTGCGCAGGCCCAGGGGGAAGAATGGCAACCCAGGACGACGTGCCTATTCTGATTGGCACGCTGGGCAAAGCCTTCGGAACCAGTGGGGCGTTCGTGGCAGGAGAGGCGGCGTTGATCGAGTATCTGGTGCAGACCGCACGGCCTTACATTTACAGCACCGCCATGCCGGCGGCGATAGCCCATGCGACCCGCAGGAGTCTGCGGCTGGTGCAGGAGGAACCCTGGCGACGACAGCGTCTGCAGGAGCTCAGCTCCCGCTTTCGCGCTCACGCAACAGGTCTGAATCTGCAGCTCACCGACTCGGCAAGCCCGGTGCAGGCTGTTATCCTCGGCGATGTCGCGCGGGCCATGCAAGCCAGCAGAATATTGTGGGAGGAGGGGCTGCAGGTGTCGGCCATCCGCCCACCCACTGTTCCTGCTGGCACTGCTCGTCTGCGCATCACATTCTGCGCCACGCACACAGATGCCCAACTGGCACGTCTGCTGCGCGCCCTCGACAGGATCAGTCACGATGTCCAGTAAACCCGCTGTCTACTTCATCGCCGGCACCGACACAGGCGTTGGCAAGAGTCTCGTTGCGGCAGCTTTGCTGAAGGCCGCAGCCAGCCGCGGACTGAGCACCGTTGGCGTGAAGCCTGTTGCCGCAGGCTGCGAGGATACCCCGGACGGCCTGCGCAGCGACGATGCGCTGCTGTTGCGCCAGTATTCCAGCATCGCCATGCCTTATGAGATGAGCAATCCTGTCAGTCTGCGACTGCCGGTCGCCCCTCATCTGGCTGCGGCACAGGAAGGCCGCAAGCTGGATGCTGGTCGCCTGGAGGGTTTCTGCCGTGCCGTGCTGATGAAGCGAGCTGGACTGACTCTCATCGAAGGGGCGGGAGGCTGGCAGGTGCCATTGAACGGCCGGCAGTCCCTCGCTGATCTGGCGAAGTTGCTGGGGGTCCCGGTAATACTTGTCGTCGGGATGCGCCTGGGATGCATCAATCACGCGCTGCTGACTGCTCGCGCCATCCACGCCGATGGACTCGAGATCGCCGGCTGGATTGCCAATCGGATCGATCCGGACATGGCTCTGCCAGAGGAAAACATCGACGCAATTGCGCAACGCATGTCTGCCCCGTGTCTGGGGCACATCCCTGCGCTCGGCCATCTTGCCCTTGCCGAGCGCGTCGCAGCGGCAGCGACCCTGTTGCAGCTTGAAGAGATTGCTGGCCTGGCCCTCCCCGCAGTGCAGGCCGATTGACCGCAGTCCCTGCGCTCTCTAAGGTAGGGGCTGACCCTTTCCTGACTTTCGACGGAGCTCTTCATGGCAGGCTATCAGGCACCCCTCAAAGACATGCATTTCGTTCTGCACGAGGTGCAGCGCGCCGCCTCTTTGTGTGCGGCCATGCCCGCAACAGCCGAAGTAACGGCTGATCTCATGGATGCGGTGCTGGAGAGTGCCGCGCAGATGGCCAGTGAAGTCCTGGCTCCCATCAATCGCAGTGGTGATGAGGAAGGCTGTCGCTTCGAGAGTGGGCGAGTGCTCACGCCCAAAGGGTTCAGGCAGGCTTACAAGGCGTTCGCAGATGGGGGCTGGGTGGGGCTGTGCGGAGACCCGGAGCATGGAGGGCAGGGCATGCCCAAGATGCTCGCCGTTCTGGTTGAAGAGATGCTGATGGGCGCGAATACCTCCTTCGCGCTCTATCCCATCCTCAGTGCAGGAGCAAGTCTGGCTCTCGCGCGCCATGCATCCGCAGATCTCAAGTCACTCTATCTCCCG
>CAYWMC010000068.1:3183-9403 GCA_964459345.1 uncultured Klebsiella sp.
GCGGCGGCGGACAGCGCGGCCGATGCCCCGGCCGCCATGCGCGATGATGTGCGTGCGGCCACCGCGGCCCTTTCCGCTGCTTCCGCAGACGCGCTCCGCGCCAAGTCACTCTATCTCCCGCGCCTGTATTCAGGCGAATGGACTGGCACCATGTGCCTGACGGAAGCCCATGCGGGCACAGATCTGGGCCTTCTCAAGACCCGCGCGGTGCCCACGCAGGACGGCGCCTACCTGATTACCGGCTCCAAGATATTCATCACGGGCGGCGAGCACGACCTGAGCGACAACATCATTCATCTGGTGCTGGCGCGCCTGCCGGATGCGCCCGCGGGCCCGAAGGGGATTTCCCTGTTCCTGGTGCCCCGGCAGTTGCCCGAGGCTGGCAGCCAGCTCAATGGCGTGTCCTGCGGTGCCATCGAACACAAGATGGGCATCAAGGCTTCTGCCACGTGCGTGATCAACTTCGACGGAGCCAGAGGTTTCCTGGTGGGAGAACCCAACAAAGGGCTCGCCTGCATGTTCACGATGATGAACTACGAGCGTCTGTCCATCGGGCTGCAGGGCCTTGGGCTGGCGGAACACTCGCTTCAGACCGCCAGCGCCTATGCCCGCGAGCGCCTCCAGGGGCGCTCTGCACATGGCCCTGCCAATCCTCAAGGGCCGGCAGATTCGATCCTTGTGCATCCGGATGTGCGGCGGATGCTGCTGGGCATTCGCGCGGAGCTGGAGGCGGGGCGCGCACTGGCCGTCTATGTCGCCAGCCAGCTGGACATGGCGCATTTCCATGAAGATGCCCAGATCCGTGAGCGCGCGGCAAGGCTGGTGGCACTGTTGACGCCTGTTGCCAAGGCGGCGTTCTCGGATCGTGGCTTCGAAGGCTGTGTGCAGGCACAGCAGGTGCTGGGCGGTCACGGCTACGTACGTGAATGGGGGCTCGAGCAGAATGTGCGCGATGCCCGCATCGCCCAGATCTACGAGGGGACCAACGGTATTCAGGCGCTGGATCTGGCGGGGCGCAAGGTGGTGCGCGATCAGGAAGGTCTGCTGGCCACGCTTTACGAGGAGCTCGATGGCTTTGTGCAGGCTTGCAGCAGTGCTGCTGCAATGCAGGAGTTTCTGCTGCCTTTGCAGCAGAATCGGGAAGAGTTTCGGCGCGTGACCTCCTGGTTGCAACAGGCAGCTGCCGGCAATCCGGATGAGATCGGCGCTGCGTCAGTGCCCTATCTGCGGTTGTTGTCGCAATTGCTCTACTGTTTCATGTGGTGCCGCATGGCGGTCGCTGCACAGGAAGGGCTGGCGCAGGGTGCGGGGGATCGTGAATTCTACGAAGACAAGCTGACGGTCGCCCGTTTTTTCATGGTGCGGATGATGCCCGCCGCGCTGGCTCTGGCGGCGGAGATCAAGGGAGGGTGTGCCACGCTGATGGCGCTGCCGGCGGGACGCTTCTGAGCGCCGGCAGCCTGTGGGTCAGATCACCCACTCGAAGGTTTCAGTGATCAGCGTCTCGTAACTGTCCAGGCTTTCTTCCTTTTCACCCAGGATGATCAGATTGCCCTGGCCGAATGGAATGATCTTGCCCTTGAAGCGCGGGTCGTTGACGTCGAATTCCGTGGATACCGGCGAGTTGTGAATCATGATCACAGACACCGATCCTTTGGTCCCTTCGAGCACGATGTGCGCGCCTTTGGTGGACGGGACGACATTGCAGTCGTTGGCGAACTTGATGTGCATGGACTTGATACGTTCATCTTCGCGCAGATGCCCGCCCGCCGCTTCCAGCACCTGATTGATTTCCGCCATGCTCAGATCGGTCGTGGCATTCGCAATGCGCGGTGCTTCTCTGTACATGTGGCCAATGATGTCATCGTGAAACTTGATGTCGGCGGCGCTGGGGCGAGCGGTCCCGAAGCTTGACGACAGGATGACGCCTACCGTAATGACCAGGCTTGCGGCCATGGCGTAGTATCGCTGGTAGCGTGAGCGCGTCGGCATGACCGTGACAGTCGCCTGGGTCGCGTTGCCGGCCTGCGCCTTCAGGCGGTCAGCCAGGCCAGGTGGCGCCTGCACAGAATGAGCGATGGCGCTGACTCTGGCATCCAGAGCCTGCAGGTCCTGCAGCAATTGAGTGCGCTGTGCACTGGCACTGGCAGCGGCAGCAAAGTCTTCATTCGTGTCCTGGGGGTTGGCCAGGGCGCGTTTCCTGAATTCGAAGTCATCCATATTCTTGACTCTTGTCGGGGTTCAAACCCCTGTCATGTTCATAGTGGTGATTCTCGTGCACGGGGCTCAGCCCTGCTCGTCGAACGTGTCATCTCCAGAAAAGTCATCCGTGATTTCTGCATTCGGGAAGAAAACCTGCTTGAGCTTGCCGCGTGCCCTGAACAGGCGTGTCATCACGGTGTTGTTGTTCAGCTCCAGTATTTCCGCGATTTCCTTTCCGCTGAAGCCACCGATCACCTGCAGCATCAGTGGTTCGCGATAGTCCTTTTCCAGTTTGGCGATTGCCTCGTGGAGCAGGCGACGATCCATGCGCTGATCCGGTTCGTTCTCGTCGGAGTCAGCGATTGACTGATCCTCGATATCCACCAGCTCCGGTCGGTAGCGTTCGTAAAGGCGTGCGTTTTCTCGTCGCAGGATGGTGAACAGCCAGGCCTTTGCGGCCTTGTCATTCTGCAGACTGTCCAGAGACCGCCATGCGCGCAGAAAAGTTTCCTGCACCAGATCTTCGGCCAGCGCACTGTTCTTGCAGATCCAGTATGCATAGCGATAGACGTCCTGGTACAAGGCGTCGACCAGCGCTTCATAGCGCTCTTTCTTGAGTCTATCGTCCAAGACCGGGGTTTCGTTCATTTCTTTTCGGTATGCCAGAAGCTCGAATACAGGTGAGTTTTTGCTGACAAATCAATTACAAACAACGTTGTTTTGAAGGCATGCCAGCCGGAAGAGGAGTTTGCCCGTTAAGCGGGAGTGCGGCAAGTCCTGATTGTTTTTGGCCGACTGCTGGCGAGGAGGCTATAATCGCGCCCCCAATACGCTGGATGGACGTGAACAATGACGAGAATTGCGATAGCCGGTGCCGCCGGCCGAATGGGAAAGACACTGATCGACGCTGTTTTGCAAAGCGATTCCGGCTTGACAGTTGCGCTGGGCACAGTGCTTCCCGACGATCCTGCGCTGGGTGTTGATCTCGGGCTGCTGGCTGGAGTTCAGCATATCGGCGTGCCAGCGGTGACCGACCTTGTCGCGCATATTGATGCGTTCGATGTGCTGATCGATTTCACGTCGCGCCCTTCCACGCTTGAACATCTGGAAATATGCCGGCGCCACGGCCGGGCCATCGTCATCGGGACGACAGGCTTCACGGCCGACGAGAAGCAGCAGATCGCCGCAGCCGCCAGAGAAATACCCGTCGTATTCGCGCCCAATATGAGCGTGGGTGTGAATCTGTGTCTGAAATTGCTGGAAATGGCTGCCAGTGTGCTGGGCGACGAAGTGGACATCGAAATTGTCGAGGCCCATCACCGCTTCAAGAAGGATGCGCCTTCCGGGACAGCGCTGCGCATGGGGGAGGTCATCGCCGACGCACTTGGACGTGATCTTGCCGAGGTGGCCGTTTATGGCAGAGAGGGCATGAGCGATGAGCGCGATCGCAAGACCATTGGGTTCGCCACTATCCGTGCCGGCGATATCGTGGGCGACCACACAGTCATTTTCGCGGGTCTTGGTGAGCGCATCGAGATTACGCACAAGGCCAGCAGTCGCATGACATTTGCCAAAGGGGCTGTCCGCGCAGCAGCCTGGCTTGGCGACAAAGGGCCGGGTCTGTACTCCATCAACGATGTCCTGTTTGGGTCAGACTGACGCGAGTCGGAAACCTTCATAGACACCGCTTGTCATGTTCCCTTACAATGCGGCCTCAGTATGTTTACATCTGAGCACATAACGGGATTCACAGAAGGGCGGAATGAAGCGATTGTTTCATTCCGCTTTTTTTCACCCGGATTTTGCGTTTTTTCTGGAGATTGCATTGATTAATTCAGCCGTACTGGCATTGGAAGATGGCAGTATTTTTCGCGGCCGCGCCATAGGGGCCCATGGTATTTCCAGTGGGGAAGTGGTGTTCAACACTTCCATGACCGGCTATCAGGAAATACTCACGGATCCGTCCTACGCACGACAGATCGTCACGCTGACCTACCCCCATATTGGCAACACCGGCACTACCGATGAAGACAATGAGTCCGACAATGTCTGGGCTTCCGGTCTGGTCATCCGCGACCTGTCGAGAATGGCCAGCAGCTGGCGCAACCAGCAGACACTCGAAGACTTTCTGCGGGCACACAATGTCGTCGCCATTGCAGATATCGACACACGCCGCCTGACGCGCCTCCTGCGCGACAAGGGACCGTTGAATGGTTGCCTGCTGACCGGCAAGGCGTTGGAGGAGTTCGGCGAAGCCCGCGCACTTCAGGAAGCGCGCAGCTTCCCCGGTCTGAAGGGCATGGATCTGGCGAAGGAAGTGAGTGTCAAGCAAGCCTACGAATGGAACGAAGGTGTCTGGCAATGGGAGAGCGGGCATCAGAGCGCCCGACTCGACAAGCCTTTCCATGTAGTGGCCTACGATTTCGGGATCAAGCGCAATATTCTGCGCATGATTGCAGAGCGCAATTGCCGGGTGACAGTGGTCCCGGCGCAGACGCCCGCCGACGTTGTTCTGGCCATGAATCCGGATGGCGTGTTCCTCTCCAATGGTCCAGGTGACCCCGCTCCATGCGATTACGCCATAGCCGCAACCCGCCAATTCCTCGAGACCGACCTGCCGGTATTCGGCATCTGCCTGGGCTGTCAGATTCTGGCGCTGGCATGTGGTGCCAGTACTGTGAAGATGCGCCTGGGTCACCACGGTGCCAACCACCCCGTGCAGCGCATCGCCGACGGTACCGTCTCCATCACCAGTCAGAACCACGGGTTCGCTGTGGATGAAGCAAGCCTGCCGGCAAACCTGAAGGCCACCCATCGCTCCCTGTTCGATGGCACCCTGCAGGGCATAGAACGAACCGACAAGCCTGCGTTCGCATTCCAGGGTCACCCTGAGGCGAGCCCCGGCCCGCACGATATCACCTCGCTCTTTGACCACTTCATCGACCTGATGAAGGCGAGAGCCGGTCGCTAGACCCAGTCATGCCCGGCCCCTGTGGCCGGGTCGCGAAAACTAAACAAGCAGCCGCGCACGTGTCCGGCCGCGCCAGAACCTACGGTTTGAATATGCCAAAACGATCCGACATAAACAGTATCCTCATCCTCGGTGCCGGCCCGATCGTCATCGGTCAGGCATGTGAATTCGATTACTCCGGAGCGCAAGCCTGTCAGGCGCTGCGTGAGGAGGGGTATCGCGTCATTCTGGTCAACTCCAACCCGGCGACCATCATGACTGACCCCGCCATGGCGGACGCCACCTACATCGAACCAGTGACCTGGGAGATCGTCGAGAAGATCATCGCCAGAGAGCGGCCCGATGCAATCCTGCCGACGATGGGCGGTCAGACGGCACTCAACTGTGCTCTGGATCTGAACCGGCACGGCGTGCTGGCCAAGTACAATGTCGAGCTGATTGGCGCAAGCTGTGAGGCGATCGACAAGGCCGAGAACCGCGAGCTGTTCGACCGCGCGATGAAATCGATTGGCCTGGAAACGCCTGCCCACGGTATGGCCCACAACATGGAGGAAGCGTTCGCTGCCCTCGACAAGGTTGGCTTCCCCTGCATCATTCGTCCGTCGTTCACACTCGGTGGCAGCGGCGGCGGCATCGCCTACAACAAGGAAGAGTTCATCGAGATCTGTACGCGCGGTCTCGAACTCTCTCCGATCAAGGAATTGTTGATCGACGAGTCACTTATCGGCTGGAAGGAATACGAGCTGGAAGTCGTGCGTGACCGCAAGGACAACTGCATCATCGTCTGCACCATCGAGAACTTCGATGCCATGGGCGTGCACACGGGAGACTCGATCACCGTCGCTCCGTCGCAGACGCTGACGGACAAGGAATACCAGATCCTGCGCAACGCCGCGATTGCCGTACTGCGCGAGATCGGCGTCGAGACAGGTGGCTCCAACGTGCAGTTCGGCATGTGTCCGCGCACGGGCCGCCTGGTCATCATCGAGATGAATCCGCGTGTGTCACGATCCTCTGCGCTTGCTTCCAAAGCGACAGGCTTCCCGA
>CAYWMC010000069.1:0-9297 GCA_964459345.1 uncultured Klebsiella sp.
GGGTCTGCTGAAGCCACAGTCGGGCTGGGTGAACAAGCGCGAGGGCCTGCGCATAGGCTACATGCCGCAGAAGCTGCACATTGAGCCCACCATGCCAATTACCGTGCGCAGGTTTCTGGAGCTGGCAAGACACGCCGGCAGGACACCGATCGAGGAAGTCCTCAAGGAAGTGCGGATTTCCCATCTGCTGGATCAGCAACTGAAAGCCATCTCTGGCGGAGAATTGCAACGCGTGCTGCTGGCGCGTGCCTTGTCACAGTCGCCACAACTGCTGGTACTTGATGAACCGGCACAGGGTGTCGACGTGGGTGGGCAGGCCGAGCTGTATGAGCTCATCAACGACATCCGCGGCCGCCATCAATGCGGTGTCCTCATGATCTCTCACGATCTGCATCTGGTCATGGCGCGCACCGACGAAGTCATCTGCCTGAATCATCACATCTGCTGTCATGGCCGACCAGAGCAAGTGAGTATTGATCCTTCCTATCTTGCCCTGTTTGGAAGGAAGGAAGCAGAGAGTCTCGCAATATACACGCACCGTCACAATCACCAACATGATCTCACCGGGCATGTCGTGGAGTCCTCACATGAATGATTTCATTCTGCGCGCTCTCGTGGCGGGATTGCTGATAGCGACCATTGCCGGACTGATGGGTTCATTTGTCGTGTGGCGCCGAATGTCTTATTTTGGCGATACGCTCGCGCATTCTTCACTTCTCGGCATTGCCATCGGCATTCTACTGGATATCAATCTACAGCTTGCAGTAGTTGTCAGCGCCTTGCTTTTTGCAGGAATTCTGTTGCTGCTCCAGCGCAGCAAGACAATTGCCACCGATACGCTGCTGGGAATTCTTGCGCACAGTACGTTGGCTTTCGGCCTGCTGATTCTCGCGTTGTCGAGCACGGTGCAGGTCAACTTGCTCGGCTATCTGTTCGGCGATCTGCTGACTGTCACGATGACAGATCTCTTCTGGATTCTGGCGTGCGCCATACTGATTGGCACATTGCTTTTCTTTTTCTGGAACGGCTTTCTTGCCATTACCGTTCACGAGGAACTTGCGGAAGTGGAGGGCGTGCCCGTCGGGAAACTGCACTGCCTGATGGTGATGATGATTGCGCTGCTGATTGCTGTATCGATGAAGATTGTCGGCGTGCTGCTGATCACGTCACTGCTGATCATTCCGCCCGCAGCGGCGCGCAGACTTGCGCATACGCCGGAACAGATGGCACTGGGTGCCAGCGTGATTGGCTGCCTGTCTGTGGGCGGAGGATTGCTGATGTCCTGGGAGTGGGATACGCCGGCAGGTCCGTCGATTGTCGTGACGGCGTGCGCCGTTTTCGTGTTGCTGACCCTGGTCCCGGCACTGCGACGCCGCGGCGCTCAGTAATCGGAGCGGATGGACTGGTAGGCGAGGGTAAGTTCGCGGTCCTGGATGGCGGCGTCGAAGAAGCCGTGGTAGCGGCCCTCGGGGTTGATGATGAGAATGTTGCCGCTATGGTCAATCTGGTAGTCCTCTGCGGCCGGCATTACATGACCCGCATGAGGATCGTTGGCAGCAACTGCCACGGGTGGTGGCTCGTGGGCAATGAAGAGTTGGCGGGCAAGCGCAGCAACGTCTTCATAAGGACCATTCAGGCCGACAAAATCCTCATGAAACGAGCTCATGTACTGGGCCATCTTCTCGGTGGTGTCCCGCGCGGGATCCACACTCACCATGATGACCTGTGTCTTGTCGCCCGGCGTCGCTTCCTGCAGTTGCCGGTAGAACTGGCTGAGTTCCGTGAGGGTCAGTGGGCAGATGTCCGGGCATGAAGTGAAGCCGAAGAAAATCAGACTCCATTGTCCCAGCAGATTGTCCTGCGTGAATGCCTGTCCCCGCTGATCAAGCAGCGAAAACGCCTCCAGCGTAACGGGCTCCTCGTAAACCAGTGCGCCCGCCTCCCGCAAAGCCTCGGGGCTGAGAGTCACGGCATTGTTGCGAGTAATCCTGAAGTACGTCATGACAAACACCAGCGCGACGAACAGCAGGCACAGGATCAGGGTCAACTTGATGTTCTTGTTCATGGTCTAGGTAGTTCCAGTAAAAACAGCGAAATTCGCTTACAGGTAGTGATCCGTCAGCAGAACAACAAACAGCACCATCAGATAGACGATGGAGTACCGGAATGTGTCCATGGCAGTGGACGGCTTCGGCTTGAACATCAGCATCAGTGACCACCACAGGAAACCAAGACCGAGCACTATGGCGGCCAGCAGATAGATCGGCCCGCTCATTCCCGTCAGATAGGGGAGAAGCGTGATCAGGATCATGATGATGGTGTAGAGGATGATGTGAATCTTGGTGACGTGCTCGCCATGGGTCACGGGCAGCATTGGAATCCCGGTCTTCGCGTACTCGTCCTTGCGGTGAATGGCCAGCGCCCAGAAATGCGGTGGCGTCCAGGCAAAGATGATCAGGACCAGGATCAATGCGCCAGGCTCTATCGTTCCTGTGACAGCGGACCAGCCAAGCAGTGGAGGCATGGCCCCCGACAGACCACCGATGACAATGTTCTGCGGCGTTGCGCGCTTGAGATAGCCGGTATAGATGAAGGCATAGCCGACGAAGGAAGCCAAGGTGAGCCAGGCGCTCAGTGCATTTACCCAGATCAGAAGAATCAGCATCCCTGCAACGCCTATCGCGGCTGCGAACATCGCGGCCTGCTTCTGATCGACTCGACCCTGCGGGATAGGCCTGTTGTGGGTGCGCTTCATCAGTGAGTCGACGCGATGATCAATCAGGTGGTTGACCACCGCACCGGAGCCGGCCACAAGTGCAATACCCAGATTCCCCAGAACAAGGACGTCCAGCGGGACCATCCCCGGAACGGCCAGAAACATGCCAACCATGGCTGTAAGAATCATCAGCATGACGACGCGCGGTTTGCACATCTCATAATAGTCACGCCAGCTGACTGCCTGCTTGCTTGCCAGTTCTGTCACTGAATTCCTCTCTTTCGCTAGTCATCACAGGCACCGCGGAGCGGCACCTTCATACCCGAACAATGCGGATTGTACTAAAAGTCGACGTCAAAAAGCTTCAGCTAAATGTGACAAGTCACCGGGCATAGCCAGGCCCGATGGACGGTCCTGCGAGTGAACCTTCCCAGGGGGCGCACCCAGTGCCCCTGGAATTCTTCATGTCTTCATACGCTACTGTCGGGATGCCGACAAAATGCCTCGCTTGTTTTTTCTTGCGACGCCTCCATGAATTGAGCGTCTGTCTCGTGCGCAAGAGCATCCGTCGCTACCTTCGTGAATGTTCGATTGCCACCAGAATCGGTGCTCCAAATAGTTGACGACAAGCCTGAGGGGAAGTTGTAAAGTGAAATCGAGTCCATGGAAGGAGTAGAAGTAGTTGATTGTTTTCAGCATAAATTACATGAAAAAGAAGCAGGAGATATTCCATGAAATGCATTTACTATCTATCGCCCACTCTGAAAAGCACGCAGGAAATTTCTGACGACCTGCATGCAATTGGCGTAAATGACTGGTTCCTTCATATCGTAAGCAAGGATGAAGGCGGGCTTGCCAGAACCAAACTGCACTCCAGCAATTATCTTGAAACCCTCGATGTAATACGTGATGGCCTCATCGGCGCCGCCTGCGGCTTTGCAGCTGGCCTGGCAGTAGCCGCGATCACCATGGCTGCAGAACTCTTCGGTCCAAATGTTCCCCTTCTTGCATACGCTGCCATTGTTTTCGTGCTCAGTTGCTTTGGCGCGTGGGTTGGCGGACTTGTAGGGATCGCCAGCGAAAACAAGAAGCTTGCTGCGTTTCACGATGAGATTGAGGCTGGCAAATACCTGATTCTGATTTATGCCAAACAGGATCAGGAAGGCCGCATCAAGGAAATGATGGCGTCCCGTCATCCGGAAGGGCAGCTTGCTGCTGTGGATGCAAGTTTCCTGAATCCCTTTGCGCAGCTGAAAGTCAGCTGAACGGCTCTGAGCCCAAGCGCCCCCGGCATCACTTGATGAGCGCGGGGGCGTCTTCCATTCCTGGAAATCCTTGAACGACTGTCTCGTTATGTGCCCGAATTCCGGTCGATTCAACTCGAAATAAAAGCGCTTGCGGTCAATTTCACAATAATATACGATCCAAAAACCCTCGAATTTCACTGGAATTCGAGGAGTCGACGATTTGTGTATGACGTTGAGTACCCATCCATTTAATAATAATAAAGGAGGGAACGACGTTGTGAACGCGATTATCTGTACCGTTCGTAGTCAACTGCGTGACTTTAGTAGTCTAGGCAAACACCACACCTACTGGATTTTTGCTGGCAGTATCAAGATTGAATCGCTGACCCCCTTTCAAGGTCGGGCCTGGCGATGACTCACCCAAGACTCATTCATCGGGCCATACGGTCCGGACGTCTATTTGCGCCTCAGCGCACGGCACTCTTTTATCCGCAAAACAGTGCCACTCGCATTCGCTCGACCACTCCTGTGCAGTCCATTCCACTGATGTCCGCCCTGTCCCCCTATCTGAGAAGGATTAACAGCTCATGGCTATAGCAGTCGCGTTGGTTCTATTGGTCGTTGGCTCGGTCGTCTTCCATCTGGTAAGCCCTTGGTGGTTCACACCAATTGCCTCCAACTGGGGAAGTATCGATTTCACAATCAACCTTACGTTCTGGGTGACAGGGGCAGTTTTCGTCGCCGTGAACTTGTTCATGGCGTACTGCGTGTACAAGTTTCGGCACAAAGAGGGCCACAAGGCTGTTTATGAGCCCGAGAATTCGAAACTGGAAGTCGGCTTGTCGGCCATCACGTCAGTAGGCGTGATTGCCATGCTGGCGCCGGGATTGTTTGTGTGGGCCAGCTTCGTCACTGTTCCCGAGGAGGCTACGGAGTACGAGGTGGTAGGGCAGCAGTGGCAGTGGAGCTTTCGCTATCCAGGTGTTGACGGCCAGCTTGGTACGGTTGAGACACGCTTCATCAGCGAAACAAATCCCTTTGGAATCAACCCTGAAGACCCGAATGGGCAGGACGACGTACTGGTCAAGGATCCGCAGATGTATCTGCCGGTGGGCAAGCCTGTAAAGGCCTTGCTGCGCTCCAAGGATGTGCTGCACAACTACACCGTTCCACAATTCCGCGTGAAGATGGACATGGTGCCGGGCATGGTGACGTATCTCTGGTTTACGCCCACAGTGACCGGAAGCTTCGACATTCTCTGCGAAGAACTTTGCGGTATAGGCCACCACGTCATGCGCGGTCAGATCGTTGTTGCCGAGCAGGCTGAGTACGACGCCTGGATAGCCAGTCAGCCAACCTTCGCACAGATGATGGCGCGGACAGCGCCGAATGCCACGGCTGGCCAGCAGCAATTTGCAGTCTGCGCCAGTTGCCATGGCCAGCAGGGCGAAGGCAATCAGGCCCTTAATGCGCCAAAGCTGAATGGGCTGCAATCCTGGTATATAGAACGTCAAATCAAGTATTACCAGCAGGGCGTACGTGGTGCACACCCGGACGATCAGTTTGGTCGGCAGATGGCTCCCATGGCCAACATGCTGACAACCGACGATGCCATTCGCAACGTGGCCGCCTACATCAGCCAGCTGCCCGTCACCAGTCCGACAGCAAGTGTCAGCGGTGATTCCTCCAGAGGCATGAGCATCTACAACTCCAATTGCGCTGCCTGCCACGGCAAGGACGGACAAGGCAGCTGGGCAACTGATGCCCCAGCTATTGCAGGAATGAGCGACTGGTATCTCGTCAGTCAACTCCACAATTTCAAGGCGAGTATTCGTGGCGCGCATTCGGAGGACGACTACGGCGAGCAGATGGTGTCCTTCTCTACGGCAATGCGCAATGAACAACAACTCAATGACGTAGTGAGCTATCTGAATTCACTGCGCTGACGTGTGAGTGCTGGAAAATGACAATGAGATGCATGGAGATGCGATCCGTCTTTGTGCGAACAGCAGCAAGCAAGTCTGGAGGATTTTCCAATGGCGTATGTACCGCTAGCCGATCAAGATCACGAGCTTCATGATCCACATACATTCATCACCAAGTACATCTGGAGCCAGGATCACAAGGTAATCGCCATTCAGTATGGAGGAACCGCGATCCTTGTGGGACTTGTGGCACTTGCGCTGTCGGCCATGATGCGTCTGCAACTCGGCTTCCCGGACACCTTCTCGTTGATTGATCCGAGTTCCTACTATCAGGCAGTGACCATGCACGGGATGATCATGGTGGTGTATCTGCTGACCGCCTTGTTCCTGGGCGGTTTCGGGAACTACCTGATTCCCCTGATGTGCGGGACGCGGGACATGGTGTTTCCGTTTCTCAACATGCTCAGCTTCTGGTTCTATCTGCTGTCTGTTCTGATCCTGATGTCCAGCTTCTTTGTGACTGGCGGGCCCACCGGCGCAGGGTGGACTCTGTATCCGCCACAAACCATAACCCCTGGTACGCCCGGACATGAGACCGGCATACTGCTGATGCTGGTATCGCTCGGAGTGTTCATCATAGCCTTCACCATGGGCGGCTTGAACTATGTAACGACCGTTCTTCAAGCACGCGCACGCGGCCTGACCATGATGCGCTTGCCACTCTCCGTGTGGGGCATTCTGGTGGCTACCATTCTCGGACTGTTTGCGTTCCCGGCACTTCTGGTCAGCGCCATCATGATGACGTTCGACTTGCTGCTTGGTACCAGTTTCTTCATGCCGGCCATCATGGCGGCGGGCGAACAGCTGGACTACAACGGCGGCAGCCCCATTCTGTTCCAGCATTTGTTCTGGTTCTTCGGCCATCCGGAAGTCTACATCGTGGCACTGCCAGCCTTCGGCCTGGTCTCGGACGTCCTGAGCACCCATGCGCGCAAGAATATCTTCGGATATCGCATGATGGTCTGGGCGATCGTAGCGATTGGCGGGCTGAGTTTCATCGTGTGGGCGCACCACATGTATGTCAGCGGCATGAACCCCTACTTCGGGTTCTTCTTCGCGACGACCACGCTGATCATTGCGGTGCCCACCGCAATGAAAGTCTACAACTGGGTTCTGACCCTCTGGGAAGGCGATATCCGGCTCAACACGCCCATGCTGTTTGCGATTGGTTTCGTGTTTACGTTCATTCACGGCGGCCTGACGGGGCTGTTCCTGGGCAATGTCGTCATTGACCTGCCTCTTTCGGACACCTACTTCGTGGTGGCTCACTTCCACATGGTGATGGGCGTGTCTCCAGTGCTCGTAGTATTTGCCGCGCTGTATCACTGGTACCCCAAAATGACCGGCAAGATGATGAACGAGACCCTTGGCAAGCTGCACTTCTGGTGCACCTTCCTGGGCACTTACGCCATCTACCTGCCGATGCACTACCTGGGCTTCCTTGGCGTTCCTCGACGCTACTACGCGATGGGCAGCACGGACTTCATTCCCGAGTCCGCACAAGCCTTGAATGCCAACATCACCATTGCAGCGCTCTTCGTGGCGGTAGCGCAGATTCTGTTCTTCATCAACGTGTTCTGGAGCCTCAAGAACGGCAAACCATCGGGCGGCAATCCGTGGGGTGCCACGACGCTTGAATGGCAAACGCCGGAAACACCACCGAAGCATGGCAACTGGGGCAAGGAGCTCCCAGTGGTCCATCGCTGGGCCTATGACTACAGCGTGCCCGGATACCACCAGGATTTCATCCCGCAGAACGTCGCGGGGGATTTCGGTGTCTCTGAGGACCATGACCACGATGCAACAAAGAGTTGATCCATCACACATCGGAGCGGTGCCATGAGTTTCTACAAGCAAGTGACTTCGAAGCCCTGGGAGTATCAGGGCCCCGTTACCGGCAGTGGTCCGGAGAGCGCGTTCGCAAGGGAAAGTGAAAAGATTGCGCTGACCTTGTTCCTGGTGGTGGTCTGTGTGATTTTTTCATTGCTGACGGTGACCTATTACCTGCGCATGGATCTGGGTGACTGGGTACCGCTGGCAGATCCGGCCATTCTTTGGCTCAACACCGCGATGTTGCTGCTTGGAAGTGTTGCGTTCCAGATTGCCCGCAAATTCGCACAGACAGAGCGCATGCAGGAAGCCCGCGCGCTCTTTGTTGGAGGAGGACTCTTCGCGTGGCTGTTTGTCGCCGGCCAGGCCTATGCCTGGCTTCAGCTTGACTCGAACGGGCTGGGGGTTTCCAGCAATCCTTCCAGCGCGTTCTTTTTCCTTCTCACGGGAATGCACGCAGTGCATTTGCTGGGTGGGCTGTGGGTCTGGAGCAAGACAACGTTTCGTCTGACAGGCGGCAAGGCCGATGTTGTCGCCGCCAGGCTCAGCATCGAACTTTGCTCCACCTACTGGCACTTTCTTCTGGTGCTGTGGCTGCTCCTGTTCTGGGTTCTTGCCAGTACGTGATGGAAATTCTTGAACAATAATGATGTAACAAGACGTGGGGAATTCAGGTATGAGCCAAAGTGCAGCTGCTAATCTCGATGTACCCCGGGAGGGACTGCCGGGTCTTGTAGACGATTGGTCCAATGACAAGCAAACCTATCATGTGCCCTGGGGCAAGGCCATGATGTGGATTTTCCTGGTCAGCGACACCTTCATTTTTTCCTGCTTCCTCGTGGGCTACATGACGGTGAGAATGTCGACGGCCGAACCGTGGCCCTTGCCCAGCGATGTATTCGCGCTGTCCTTTTTTGGCGGGGAACCGATCCCGCTCATTCTGATCGCGATCATGACGTTCATCCTCATCACGAGTAGCGGCACCATGGCGCTGGCAGTGAACTATGGCTATCGCAAGGACAAGCGGATGGCGGCCATTCTGATGCTGGTCACCGCAGCGTTTGGAGCCTCCTTCGTGGGCATGCAGGCCTTCGAATGGACAAAGTTGATTTCAGAAGGCGTCCGGCCCTGGGGGAATCCTTGGGGCGCTCCGCAATTCGGCTCGGTGTTCTTCATGGTGACTGGCTTCCATGGTCTGCACGTGACCGCCGGGGTGATCTACCTGTCCATCGTCGCGCGCAAGGTGGCTCGCGGAGACTACGACAAGAAGGGTTACGAAATCGTCGAGATCACCGGCCTCTACTGGCACTTTGTGGATCTTGTGTGGGTTTTCATTTTCGCGTTTTTCTATCTTTGGTAAGGAGAAGAAACGATGTCCGCTGAAGCTGGTCAACAACATCCTCTCGGGATATATCTCAAGATCTGGTTGCTGCTGTTCTTTCTCAGCGCCCTCAGCTACATGGTCGACTATCTGGAGTTTCAGGGCTATCTACGCTGGACGCTGATCATCATATTCATG
>CAYWMC010000070.1:0-9257 GCA_964459345.1 uncultured Klebsiella sp.
GCCTGGTTTTGCTGATCTATGATATTCAAGGCTTGATCTATGATGCTTGTATCAACCTCAGCTGCTTGTGTCGCACCAGCTACAATCAACGAAGCGAAAGGAGCTAGAACCTTGTAATATAATCGACGGTTATTCATGTGCCATCCTATTATTGTATTGACCAATCAGAGCCTGTATTTGCTGTTTTTAACTTCCAGCTACAAACCTGACAACTTGTGTTTGAGTGAAACAAATCCTGTTTTCTGCCTGAACTCCCCGCATGTTTTTCCCTAAACAGAATCGGCAGACCTTCCATCTTTGAGAGGCATTACCGACAGGGGTTACCTTTATACTCAAAATAAAGAAAAGTGAGTTTTTAGGTAACTTGCGGCGGTAATACTTTCATTTTCCTCGCCAAATTCGACTTTCCTTACCGAATTTGTCAGCAAGCCTATCACAACCCATCCGTTTTTTAGAACCTTTTGGCGCATAAAATTTAGCGCATATTTCGGTGCACGGAACAGTGTCCGCGCACCGATTTAGCCTTACCAGCCAGTGATTTCCTTGATGCCTTTGCCTATGTCAGCAAGGCTCTTCACTGTCTTCACGCCAGCGTCATTAAGGGCTGCAAATTTCTCTGCTGCAGTGCCCTTTCCCCCGGAAATGATTGCTCCAGCATGGCCCATTCGCTTGCCGGCGGGAGCTGTGACGCCTGCAATATAAGAGACGACCGGTTTGGTGACGTATTTCTTGATATAGGCCGCGGCTTCTTCTTCTGCAGTGCCTCCAATCTCGCCAATCATGACAATTGCTTCTGTCTGATCGTCTTTTTCAAAGAGGGCCAGAATGTCGATGAAATTGGAGCCTGGAATCGGGTCCCCACCGATACCGACGCAAGAAGACTGCCCAAAACCGAAATCGGTAGTCTGCTTTACGGCTTCATAGGTCAGAGTGCCTGAGCGGGACACAATCCCTACTTTGCCTTTCTTGTGGATATTGCCCGGCATGATGCCTATCTTGGACTCGCCTGGAGTGATGACTCCCGGGCAATTGGGGCCAATAAGGCGAACACCCAGTTCGTCGCATTTCACTTTTACATCAAGCATGTCCAGCGTCGGGATGCCCTCTGTGATGCAGACGATCAGCTTGATACCAGCGAATGCCGCCTCAAGAATCGAGTCCTTGCAGAATGGTGCAGGTACATAGATGACGGACGCTTCTGCGCCAGTATCACGTACGGCATCCTTGACAGTATTGAATACCGGCAGGCCAAGGTGAATCTGGCCGCCTTTTCCCGGAGTTACTCCGCCCACCATCCTGGTGCCGTACTGAATAGCCTGTTCCGAGTGGAAAGTGCCTTGAGAGCCCGTAAAACCCTGGCAAATAACGCGGGTTTCTTTCGTCAACAAAATACTCACTTCACACCCCCTGCTGCGGCTACGACTTTTTCTGCAGCGTCAGTCAGACTGCTTGCAGCGATGATATTCAACCCGCTGTCACCCAGCACCTTGCGGCCAAGTTCAGCATTGTTTCCTTCCAGGCGCACGACGACTGGAACAGTCACCCCGACTTCGGCTACAGCGCCAATGATGCCTTCCGCAATCATGTCGCAACGAACAATGCCGCCGAAAATATTGATGAGGACAGCTTTGACGTTCTTGTCCGACAGAATGATCTTGAATGCTTCAGTGACGCGCTCCTTGGTAGCACCTCCGCCAACATCGAGGAAGTTGGCAGGACGTCCGCCGTGCAATTGGACGATGTCCATGGTGCCCATCGCCAGACCTGCACCGTTCACCATGCAGCCGATGTTGCCATCCAGCGCCACATAGTTGAGTTCCCATTTGGCAGCACGCGCTTCACGCTCGTCATCCTGGCTGGGGTCGTGCATTGCACGCAGCTTTGGCTGTCTGAACATGGCATTGCCGTCGATGTTGATCTTGCCATCGAGGCAGTGCAGATTGCCTTCACTCGTAATCACTAGCGGATTGATTTCCAGCAGAGCCAGATCGAGATCAGCGAAGAGCTTTGCGAGACCGAGGAAAAGCTGTGTGAACTGTTTTACCTGTACATCATTAAGGCCGAGCTGAAAGGCGAGTTCGCGGGCCTGAAAGGGCTGAGCACCGCACAAGGGATCAATGATTGCACGCAGAATTTTCTCGGGAGTCTCTTCAGCTACCTTCTCGATTTCCACACCGCCTTCCGTGGATGCCATGAATACGATGCGCCGTGACGACCGGTCGACTACGGCGCCAAGGTAGAGTTCCTGTGCTATGTCAGTGCAGGTTTCAACGAGTATCTTGCTGACCGGCTGGCCATTGGCGTCCGTCTGGTAAGTCACCAGATTCTTGCCAAGCCATTTCTCTGCGAATGCCTTGATTTCTTCCTTGCTGGATACCAGCTTGACTCCCCCAGCCTTGCCACGTCCGCCAGCGTGAACCTGAGCCTTTACGACCCACTTGTTGCCGCCCAGCTTGTCTGCAGCTGCTGCCGCATCTTCGGCATTGTCTACAGCGTAACCTTTTGACACTGGCAGGCCGTATTCGGCAAACAACTGCTTGGCCTGATACTCATGTAAATTCATTCTGCATCCTCGTGCATCTTGCTTTAGTGAAAAGAAATCCTGCGTTGTTGATCAGCGCTTGCGCTTGTTTACCGCGTGTACAGCGTGTCCGTTGACTGCCAGCGCAGCTTCATGAATCGCTTCAGACAATGCCGGGTGCGAGAACATCGTAAGTCCGATGTCTTCAGAGCTTGCGCTGAATTCCATGGCGATGACCATCTGCTGCACAAGGTCTGCTGCACTTGGGCCGATGATATGGCACCCCAATACCCGATCGGTCTTCGAATCGGCCAGAATCTTGACCATCCCTTCCGTATCGTTGGCGGCCATGGCACGTCCATTGATGCTGAACGGGAATGTCCCGATGTTGTATTCACGACCTTCCTGCTGCAACTGCTGTTCAGTTTTTCCTACCCAGGCAATTTCCGGATGCGTATAGATCACGAAGGGGACCAGGGAGTAATTGACTTGTGTCTTCTTGCCCGCGATACGTTCCGCGACCATCACGCCCTCTTCCATGCCTTTGTGGGCCAGCATCGGGCCACGAACGATATCGCCAGCCGCATACACGCCGGGCACGGCAGTGGCGCAACTGTCATCCACTACGACGAATCCGCGCTTGTCCAGCTCTACGCCTGAATTGGCGTCCAGCAGATTTTCTGTCAGCGGACGGCGACCAACTGCCACAATCAACTTGTCAAAAATTGCTTCCTGCGGGCCATTGGCATCTGTGTAACTGACAGTGACAGACTTGGTCTTGCCCTTGTTGATCTTGCTGCCTGTTACTTTGGCGCCAAGTTTGATGGTCAGTCCCTGCTTGGTCAGAATCTTCTGGGCTTCCTTTGCTATCTGCGTATCAACCGCAGGCAGGAACGCATCCATGGCTTCGAGCACAGTGACTTCAGCACCCAGGCGAGACCATACGCTGCCCAGCTCCAGACCAATCACGCCGGCGCCAATAACGCCCAATCGCTTCGGAACGCTGCTGAATTCAAGAGCGCCGGTGGAGTCAACAATCGTTTCATTGTCGATAGGTGTAGGCGGAATGTTGATGGGTACTGACCCTGCAGCCAGAATGATATTGTCTGCAGTAATTTCTTCCATTGAGCCATCGTGTTTCGTTACCAGCACTTTTTTACCGGCCAGCAGTTTGCCAGTACCGGCAATTCCTTCCACTTTGTTGGCACCGAACAGGGACTTCACGCCCTGAGTCAGCTGGCCAACAATCTTGGCTTTGCGGGCGATCATGGCAGGAACATCGATGGAGACATTGTCTACAGAGATACCGTGAGTGATGAAGTCCTTGCGTGCTTCCACGAACTTGTGGGAAGAGTCCAGAAGGGCCTTTGAGGGAATGCAGCCCACGTTCAGGCAGGTGCCGCCGTATACTGCATTGCCTTTGTCGTCGTGCCACTTTTCAACGCAGGCAGTCTTGAACCCAAGCTGTGCGCAGCGTATTGCGGCGACATACCCCGCAGGTCCAGCACCTATCACAACGACATCGTATTTATTGCTCATAGAATTACTCGCTTTCCATTTAGCGTATTGATTAGATTTCCAGAAGAATTCTGGCTGGGTCTTCCAGCAGGTCCTTGATTGTCACAAGGAACTGCACAGCTTCCTTGCCGTCGATCATACGGTGATCATACGACAGCGCCAGATACATCATTGGACGGATCTTGACTTCACCATTGACCGCAATTGGCCGTTCCTGAATTTTGTGCATGCCAAGGATGGCAGTTTGCGGAGGATTCAGAATTGGTGTTGACAGCAGAGAACCGAAAACACCGCCGTTGGAGATTGTGAACGTGCCACCGCTCATTTCATCGATGGACAATTTGCCATCCTGGGCCTTCATGCCGTACTCGCGAATCTGCGCCTCCACTTGAGCCAGGCTCAAATGGTCAGCATTGCGAAGCACCGGGACTACCAGGCCGCGTGGAGAAGAAACTGCAACGCCAATATCCTGATAGCCGTGGTAAACGATGTCATTGCCGTCAATGGAAGCGTTCACCGCGGGATAGCGCTTCAACGCTTCAACGCTGGCACGGACGAAGAACGACATGAATCCAAGTCGTACGCCATCATGAGACTTTTCGAACAGATCCTTGTATTTGTTGCGAAGCGCCATGACAGGCGCCATGTCCACTTCATTGAATGTCGTCAGCATGGCTGTCGACTGACTTGCCTGCAGCAAGCGTTCCGCGACTTTGGCGCGCAACCTGCTCATCGGCACTCGCTCTTCCACGCGACCAGTTGAAAGGTCAACATTGCGAATTGGCACTGCAGCTGCAGTTGCAACTGGGGCAGAAACAGCGGGCGCCCCTTTCCGGGAGACTGCTTCCAGTACATCTTCCTTCGTTACTCGACCGTTCTTGCCTGAGCCTTTGATGGCATCGATATTGATGGCATTTTCTTCGGCAATTTTCTTGGCAGCAGGGCTGAGCATTGGTTCTTCAGTGCTGCCTGCAGATACTTCCACTTTGACGTCAGCTGCCTGCTTTGCAGGAGCCGCTGCCGTGGCACCAGCTTCAACAAGTGCTATCAGCTCATTGCTGACAATCGTGTCTCCGGTGTTCTTCAATATTTTCTGCAGCACGCCATCGGCAGGCGAAACTACTTCGATTACGACTTTGTCAGTTTCAATGTCAACAAGCAGTTCGTCACGTTTGACTGCTTCGCCTGCCTTTCTGTGCCACGTCGCGATAGTGCCATCTGGCACTGATTCAGGGAGTGTTGGCGCCTTGATTTCAATTGTCATTGTTTTTTCCTTTGGTCACAAAATTGAGTGGCTTACTTGTTCAGCGTCATGGCCTGGTCGAGATAACTGCGCATCTGCTCCATATGCAATGCCGGATAACCAGCAGCGGGAGACGCAGATGCCTCACGACCAGCATAGGTAAGAGGCACATCTGCCTTCAGTTCCTGGGTGACACGACGCATGTGATGCTGGCTGGAATACCATGCGCCCTGGTTCATGGGCTCTTCCTGACACCACATGACTTCCTTGAAGTTCTTGTATTCTTTCATCGCCTCGCGCAGATCGTCTGATGGGAACGGGTACAACTGTTCCAGTCGAATGATGGCGATGTTGTCGATACCTCGAGTACGGCGTTCCTGCCGCAGGTCGTAGTACACCTTGCCGCTGCAAAGAATGATGCGTTCGACTTTGGATGCCGGCAGATTGTCCGTTTCACCAATAACCACCTGGAAAGTGCCGTTGGCCAGCTCCTCCATTGTGGACGTGGTTTCCTTGTGACGCAGCAGACTCTTCGGAGACATTACAACAAGCGGTTTGCGCAGCGGGCACAGGACTTGCCGTCGCAGCATATGAAACACTTGAGCGGAGGTCGTTGGCAGGCAAACCTGAATATTGTGCTCTGCGCACAGTTGCAGGAAGCGTTCAAGGCGCGCGGACGAGTGCTCAGGCCCCTGCCCTTCATAACCATGGGGCAACAGCATGGTCAGGCCGCAGAGGCGCTGCCACTTGTGCTCGCCACTGGTGATGAACTGGTCAATCACAACTTGTGCAGAGTTCGCAAAGTCTCCGAACTGTGCCTCCCAGATGATCAGAGCATTCGGCGTTGTTGTCGCGTAGCCATACTCAAATGCCAGCACGGCCTCTTCAGAAAGCAGAGAGTCATAAATCGAGAAGCTGCGCTGGTCTGAAGCCAGAGCCTGCAGGGGAATGTATTCGGCGCCGGTTTCCTGATCATGGAGCACTGCGTGTCGATGCGAGAATGTGCCGCGACCGACATCCTGACCGGTAATCCGCACCTTGTTGCCGCTGGTCAATATGCTTGCGTACGCCAGCGTCTCGGCAAAGCCCCAGTCAACAGGCTTTTCACCTGCAGCCATCTGAGCCCGGTCATCAATGATCTTCTGCACCTGTTTGTGCAGCGTAATTTCAGACGGAATCTTGACCAGCTTGCGACCGAGCGCCTGAAGTGTGTCGAGCTTGATAGTTGTATTGTAGTGAGGCGTCCACTCGTGACCGAGATAAGGACTCCAGTCTACGAACAGCTCAACAGATGGCTCCTTGACCAGAGACTTCACAACGTGCTCACCAGTATCCAGAGCCTTGCGATAAGAAGTATTCAAGAATTCCGCTTCTTCTTCGGTCACCACGGATGCAGCTATCAATCTTTCCGCGTACAGCGCACGAGTTGTCTTCTGCTGGCGAATCTGTGTGTACATCAGCGGCTGTGTGCTGGCAGGTTCATCTGTTTCGTTGTGCCCGCGTCGGCGGTAGCACATCAGATCAATAACGACGTCCTTCTTGAATTCGTAGCGGAAGTCCAATGCCAGCTGTGTGACAAAAAGTACCGCTTCGGGGTCGTCGCCGTTGACGTGAAAAATGGGAGCCTGAACCATGCGAGCAACGTCTGTGCAATACTCAGTAGAGCGAGCGTCTTCCTGCTTGCTGGTGGTGAAGCCCACCTGATTGTTCACAATCAGATGAATCGTGCCACCGGTAGAGTAAGCACGGGTTTTCGACATCTGGAAAGTTTCCATGACAACACCCTGGCCCGCGAATGCAGCGTCGCCGTGAATGATGATGGGAACTACCTTGCCGCCAACCTTGTCGAGTCTGCGATCCTGGCGCGCGCGCACCGATCCTTCAACTACGGGAGACACGATCTCGAGATGTGATGGATTGAATGCCATGGCAAGGTGTATCTCGCCACCCGGCGTCATGATGTTGGACGAGAATCCTTGATGGTATTTGACATCCCCTGAGCTCTTGTAGGTAGCTCTGCCCTCGAATTCGCTGAACAGATCGGAGGGGTTCTTCCCGAGAGTGTTGACCAGCACGTTCAGCCGGCCGCGGTGTGCCATGCCAATCACGATTTCCTTTGCACCGTAACTGCCGGAGCGCTGGATCAGTTCGTCAACGAGAGGGATCAGACTCTCGCCACCCTCAAGACCGAAGCGCTTTGTACCCGGATACTTGGAGTCCAGATGTTTCTCCAGGCCTTCAGCTGCACTAAGGCGTTCCAGGAGATGTTTTTTTACCTCAGGGGCGAAATCAGGATTTCCCAGATGGGACTCGATACGTTTCTGTATCCACTGCTTCTCTGCCAGATCGACAATGTGCATGAATTCATAACCAATCGATCCGCAGTAGATGCGCTCCAGAACTTCGATGATCTCACGCAGCGGTGCCTTGTCCTTCTTGATGAACAGCGAGCCTGTCTGGAACACCGTCGAATAGTCGACCGGAGAGAGCCCGTGGAAGTCCAGCTGGAGATCTGGCACCTGCTCGCGACGCATCATGTTCAATGGATCGAGCTTCGCCTTCTGATGCCCTCGTACACGATACGAGCTGATGAGGTGAAGAACCTGAACCTGCTTGTTCTCATGCTCGGAATTGACAACAGCGTCGTCCGAAAGCAGTGGCTTGAAACGGCTGGTCTTGCCAAGTTCCTTGAAATATTTCTGGATCTCCAAATGTGAAATATCCGATTCCTGTGAATCGGATATTTGCGGGAGATTCTCGAAGTAGGTGCGCCATTCCTGAGGCACCGAACCGGGATCCTGCAGGAACTGGTCATACAATTGTTCGACGTAAGATGCGTTGCCGCCGGACAAGTGTCCCGTCTTCCACATGAGTTCCATAATGCTTTCTTGCATCTGTATTCTTCCTGGGTAATTGAGGAAGCAGTGTCATTGCCTGCTTCAATAATGTCCGTATCCAGTATCTGGTGGCTGCTCATGCAGCCTTAGATTGTTTATGTCGCGCGCTGCAGCAGCATTGAACGAATATGCCCGATGGCCCTGGTTGGGTTCAGGCCTTTCGGGCAAACGGCCACACAGTTCATGATGCCTCTGCAGCGAAATACGCTGAATGGGTCTTCAAGGTCCGCGAGACGAGCATCGGTTGCTGTGTCGCGCGTATCCGCAAGAAAACGGTATGCCTGCAACAAACCTGCTGGTCCGATGAATTTGTCAGGATTCCACCAGAAGGATGGGCAATTCGTGCTGCAGCAAGCGCACAGAATGCACTCATAAAGACCATCCAGCTTCTCTCGATCTTCAGGCGACTGAAGACGCTCGATTGCTGGCGCAGGATTTGAATTGATCAGGAACGGCTGAATTTTTTCAAACTGCTTGTAGAAAATACTCATGTCTACAACCAGGTCACGCACGACAGGCAAGCCTGGCAGCGGACGCAGTACCAATTTGCCGCCTCTGGTCGCCGCAGACACAGGAGTGATACAGGCAAGGCCATTGGTGCCGCTGATATTCATCCCATCGGAGCCGCAAACGCCCTCGCGACAGGATCTGCGATAAGCTATCGAAGGATCCTGACGCTTGAGCAATTCAAGTACGTCGAGAACCATCAGGTCTTTTCCGGCCGGCAACTCGATTTCGTAGTCCTGCATGCGGGGCTTCGAATCCACTTCCGGGTTGTAGCGATATAGACTGACTAGCACGATGATCTACCTTTTACTGTCACTCGAAGGCGGTTGTCGCCTTGCGAGGCGAATTAATAAGTTCTGATCTTGGGTTCAAATTTTTCGACTGTTTTAGGTGAAAAATTGACTGCACGTTTCGAAACGGTTTTAGAGCCCGGTGTGTACAAGGAATGGCACAGCCAGTTCTCGTCATCGCGTTCCTGGAAGTCATCACGCGCATGCGCTCCACGGCTCTCGGTTCTTGCTTCTGCAGCGATAGCAGTTGCTTCTGCAACTTCGAAAAGGTTTTCGAGCTC
>CAYWMC010000071.1:0-9052 GCA_964459345.1 uncultured Klebsiella sp.
CCATGAGCAGCATTGAAGAACGCGTTAAGAAAATCGTTGCCGAGCAACTGGGCGTAAAAGAAGAGGACGTGAAAAACGAAGCCTCTTTTGTTGAAGATCTCGGCGCAGATTCTCTGGACACTGTAGAGCTGGTTATGGCTCTGGAAGAAGAGTTCGAGACCGAAATTCCGGATGAAGAAGCCGAGAAGATCACAACGGTCCAACTGGCTTGCGACTACATCAATCAGCACCTGTAAGCGAATCCAGGCTCAATATCAAAGCTACTCCGGGTTATAGCCGGAGTAGCTTTTATTTTGCCCGAAGTATTCAATTCATACTGACGATCTTTATTCATCTGCATTGGAGAGCGACGCAGTGAGCGGCAGAAGAGTGGTAATCACTGGATTGGGACTTGTCACACCGCTGGGCAACGACGTAGATAGCTCTTGGTCTGCCATAAAAGAAGGTCGCAGCGGCATCAATCCGCTGAACCAATTCGATACAACAGAATTCACTACCCGCTTTGGCGGATCCATCAAGAATTTCGATTGCACACTGTATCTGAGCGCCAAAGACGCGCGTCGGATGGATGTATTCATTCAATACGGACTTGCAGCCGGCGTTCAGGCAGTAGAAGACTCCGGACTTCTGGAATCTGCCTTGAATTTTGAGCGAGTCGGCGTAGCCATCGGTTCTGGAATCGGCGGCATTACGTCAATCGAAGAAAACTCCGCATTGGTAAGATCTGCAGGCCCCCGAAAAGTGTCACCATTTTTTGTCCCAGGCTCCATCATCAACATGCTGGGCGGCACGCTTTCGATACGCTACAACTTCCAGGGACCAAATATTGCCATTACGACTGCCTGTACCACGGGCACTCACAACATTGGCGTCGCAGCGGCGATGATCAAGGCAGGACAAGCTGATGTCATGCTTGCGGGTGGTGCAGAAATGGCCACTTCACCAGTTGGCCTCGGCGGCTTTTGTGCTGCCCGGGCGCTTTCGACGCGCAATGAAGACCCCCAACGTGCTAGCCGCCCATGGGACAAGGATCGTGACGGCTTCGTGCTCAGCGACGGTGCGGGAATCATGGTGCTGGAAGAGTATGAACACGCGAAAAAGCGTGGTGCAAAAATTTATGCAGAGCTGACAGGCTTTGGCATGAGCGGTGATGCTTACCATATGACATCACCTTCCGAAGGTGGAAAGGGCGCTGCATTGTGCATGCACAATGCCATCACCAGCGCTGGGCTGGATGCCAGCGCCATCGACTATATCAATGCGCACGGCACATCCACACTTGCCGGTGATCTTGCTGAAACGCAGGCGATCAAGAGCGTATTCAAGGACCATGCTTACAAGCTGGCCATCAGCTCTTCAAAGTCCATGCTGGGTCATTTGCTCGGTGCATCAGGCGCTGTCGAGGCGATTATCTGTGTACTTTCACTGCGCGATCAGGTGGTCACCCCGACAATCAATCTGGATTCTCCGGACGCGGAATGTGATCTGGACTATGTTCCTCATACCAGTCGCGATGCAAAACTGAATGTGGTGCTGAGCAATTCCTTCGGCTTTGGTGGCACAAATGGCAGCCTGGTTTTCGCCAGACTGCCACAGCACTGACAAGAGTGGCATTCTCCAGCCGATCTTGAATCTCGGAGGCGACATGCTGGTCAACGGATACCCTCAGGACTTTCTTTCTCTTGCTGACCGGGCCATTCACTACGGTGACGGTGCCTTTGAAACTGTGCTGGTAGACCAAGGGCAACCGGTGCACTGGGCTCGTCATCTCGCACGCCTGGAACGGGCCTGCGATATCTTGAAAATCCCCTTTGATATCCCATTGCTCGAGAAGGACCTGCAGACCCAGCTGGCACAGGCTCCAGACTCCTGCATCATCAAGATCATGATCACGCGCGGCTGCGGTGGCCGCGGTTACACGCCTCCCCAAGCCCCAATGCCAACGCGTATCGTGACTGCACACGCACTGCCTCCTGAATATGCAGCACTGAGTCGCAGCGGAGTCAGGGTAGTGCGTTGCCGGCATCCTCTCTCCGAAAATCCCGCGCTGGCAGGACTCAAACATCTGAATCGCCTGGATCAGGTTCTGGCCAGCATGGAATTGCCTGCCGACTGTCACGAGGGCCTCATGTGCAACTCTCGTGACCTGCTTGTGGAGGGAGTCAAAAGCAATGTCTTCGTGGTCAGAGCAGGCAAATTGATTACTCCGCTTCTGGACAGGTCCGGCGTGGCCGGGATTCAGAGGGAAGTCATTCTGGACTATTGCGCGCAGCACAAAATGCCAGTGGACGTTCGCGATATCAGGTTTGCCGAGGTCCATCTCGCCGACGAAATATTCCTTTGCAACAGCATATTCGGAATCTGGCCTGTCACTGAACTTCGTTGCGAGGACACCGTGCAACATCTTCCTGCCGGTCCCGTTACGCGAATGCTCCAGCAGACACTTGGAGAGCCTTTTCTGAACCATGCGTAAGCGCCTCGCCAGCCTGTTTGCCGGACTTGCACTGTGCAGCGCCATAGCGGCGGGCGCAGGCTATCTATGGCTGGAAAACTACCTGAACAGCCCTTTGCCTATGCCGGGCCCCGTTGTTCTGGAAGTTCGCCCAGGCAGTGCCATGGCGCAGGTTGCAAACTTGCTGGCGAGACAGACCGGGCTGCGCCATCCGCGTGTATTCACCATGTGGACGCGCTACAAAGGCATGGATACTGCGGTCAGGGCGGGGGAGTTTGAATTGCAGCCTGGGATGACTCCACGAACTGCATTGGCATGGCTCCTTGACGGCCCCTTCGTCCAATACCCTGTGGCATTCATTGAAGGCACCACTGTCCGCGATGCACTCACAACTCTTTGGCGCAGCCCCAAGCTCTTGCCTACACTGCAGGGCAGCAGTGACGCGCAGATTCTTGCCACCCTGAACAGTTCCAGGGAGTCGCTGGAAGGACTTTTGTTCCCCGATACCTATTTTTACACCGCGGGTACAACGGACTTGTCGATTGTCCAGAGAGCGGCGCGTCGACTGGACGAAGTACTGGCACAGGAGTGGGACTTGCGTGCCGAAAATCTCCCGTATGCCTCGCCCTACGAAGCGCTGATCATGGCCTCCATCATCGAAAAGGAGTCGGGCAGTTACAGTGAGCGCGAAGAAATTGCCGGGGTGTTTGTCCGCAGACTTCAATCCGGCATGCGTCTGCAGTCCGATCCGACAGTCATCTATGGCATGGGAGCGTCTTATGATGGCAACATTCGCCGCGTCGACCTCGAAACCACGACTCCGTACAATACGTATCGAATTGATGGACTGCCGCCTTCCCCCATCGCACTGACCGGACGGGACGCCATTCATGCCAGCCTGCATCCACAGGAAGGCAGCTTCCTGTATTTCGTAGCACGCGGAGATGGCGGGCACGTGTTTTCAACAACGCTCGAAGAGCACAATGCCGCCGTAAGACGCTATCAACTGGAACAGCGACCACAATGAATGCTATTCGAAGCCCCGGAAAATTCATCACGCTGGAAGGAGGAGAGGGCGTCGGCAAGACAACCAATCTGCAGTACATCACCCAGCTACTCACATCGCGTGGCATCGACTTTGTAGTGACCCGCGAGCCCGGCGGTACCAGACTGGCGGAGAATATCCGCACTCTGCTGCTTGGCGATCACGAAGAAGAAGTCAGCGAAATGACGGAACTGTTGCTGATCTTTGCAGCCCGCGCCCAACATCTTTCCAAAGTCATCATGCCAGCGCTGGCCGCTGGCAAGTGGGTCGTGTCAGACCGCTTCACAGACGCCACGTATGCCTACCAGGGGGGAGGGCGCGGACTCAATGAGCAAACCATCGCTCAACTCGAGCAGATCGTGCAGGGTGATCTGCGGCCGGATCTGACACTGGTCCTCGACCTGGCGCCAGAGATCGGACTCGAGCGCGCACGCAAACGAGCTGCCCTTGACCGCTTCGAGCGCGAAAAACTGGAATTTTTCAGCCGCGTACGTGAAGCCTACCGCCAGCGGGCAATGCTTGAACCAAAACGTTGCATTTTGATCGACGCCTCTCAGCCGCTGGACCAGGTCCAGCATGACATTCTGGAAGCGCTGGAGCGCGTGCTGTGACGCGTGTACTCGACACAAGCCCGCTGCCCTGGCATCGCGATCGCTGGCAACAGGCTGTGAGCTTGTTCAAGTCGGGCAGTGCGGGTCATGCCTATATGCTCAGCGGAGAAGCCGATACCGGCAAACGCCACTTTGCCATGATGCTGGCCGAATACCTGCTGTGTCGTCAGCCTTCGGCAGACGCCGCCTGTGCAGTGTGTTCTGTTTGCCTGCTCAATGCCGCCGGCAACAACCCCGATCTGCTGAGTATCGAGCCGGAAGAGGGCAGCAAGCAGATCAAAGTCGATCAGATTCGCGAAATCCGGCAGTTCCTGGAAACCCGCTCCCACGGTTTTGGCAAGCGCGTCATCATTCTCGATACGGCGGAAAGCCTGGGAATCAGCTCCGCCAATGCGTTGCTGAAGGGCCTTGAAGAGCCTCCTCAGGATGTCATCTTTCTGCTGATCAGCGATCGGCCCAAAGCCGTTCTTGCCACCATAAGCAGCCGCACGCAAGTGTTTCGCCTTCCTCGTCCGGAACGCTCCGAGGTTCTGGCATGGTTGCTGACTTCCGGCACTGTTCAGTCAGCCGCGGACCTCGAACTGATCATCGACCTGGCACAGGGACGCCCATTCGTCGCACGTGCCATACTCGAATCGGGCACTGCGTCGCAGTTGCAGGAAATAGGGGACACATTGCTGTCCATCGCACAGGGCAAGGATTATCCAGTGGCGGTGGCTAGCCGCTTCAGCAAATCGCAATGCACAGAGTTTCTGAGTGTGCTGCTCTACTGGCTCAGTGAACTGAGCAAACACCGTCTGACAGGTGCAGAAACGCTGCTCAAGGGTCAGTCGCTTCGCACAGCCGCCTTGCTGCTGGGGTCTGACGGCACTGACGCTTCCGCACAGACAAAGTCCCTGCTGGGTCTATACTCAGCGGTGGCTGCTGCTCAGGGTCAGATGATCGGCTCCAGCAATCCGAATACACAACTCATGCTGGAAGACCTCCTGCTGGAAATGCGCCGCATTTTCCTGAAAGGGTGATGGAGAGACCATGGTCGACACGATCACGGACAACGACAACAAGCCCGTCAAGCACGGCATTCTGTCCCTGACCATCAAGGACAGAAGCGTCCTGCACGCGGCCTTCATGCCATTTCTCAAGAATGGAGGGCTGTTCATTCCCACCAGCAAGCATTACGAACTTGGGAATGAAGTCTTCATGCTGCTCAAATTGCTGGACGACGGCGAACGCATTCCGGTGGCGGGCACGGTCGTATGGATAACGCCCCCTCTGGCACAGAGCAATCGCGCGGCAGGCATAGGCATACACTTCAAGGACGCAGAAGGACAAGTACGCAAAAAAATTGAAAACATGCTGGCCGGACAGGTCAACCCCGAGAAACTGACCCACACACTGTGAGAGCAATGATGATGAAATTGAGAGCCCTGATGCTGACTGTTCTTGTCAGCCTGCTTGCCAGCGCCTGCCAGCCGGACAATGCCGTGGTGGCGCAGATTCCGCCAACAGAGACGGCACAAAACAGCCTGCCGGTATTGCAGGTCATGAAGAGTCCAACCTGCATGTGCTGCGAAGGCTGGGTGGAACACGTCAATGACAGGGGCTTCGTGTCACAGATCAGTCATCCACAGGATTTGAATGCTGCAAAACTGCGCCTGGGAATTCCGCCACAATTGCAGTCCTGCCACACGGCTGTCTCTGAGCAGGGATACGTTTTTGAAGGGCATATTCCTGCCAGTCTGATTCATCGCTTCCTGGCAGAAGCTCCCAATGATGCCGTGGGCCTCACGGTGCCAGGCATGCCCGTTGGCAGCCCGGGGATGGAAATCGGCGAGCAGTTCGAGCCCTATGATGTGCTTGTCATGAAGAGCGATGGCAGCACTGGGGTGTATGCCCATATTGCCACTCAGGCAGAGCAATACTGAGCCTGCTGACAAGCAGATGCTCTAGAGGATGTCTGTTCTGGAACGAACATGGCGGGCAATGGCAAGGCTCGCCGTAAGGCCGGGCGATTCAATGCCATACAGCTGTACGAGACCCTGCATCTTGTGCACGCTGGCATCCTGAATGGCGAAATCAGGCACCATTCCGGCTGGACTCGCGAGCCTTGGCCGCAACCCGGCATAGTCCGGCGTCAAAGCGTCTTCCTGAACAGTTGGGAAATAGCGTCGGATTGCTTCAGCGAAGAGTGCTCTGCGGGCGGGATCAACGCGATAGTCCAGCGTGTTGCTGTGTTCGACATCGGGCCCGAATTTGACCTGTCCCGCAAGATCCACTGTTGCGTGTATTCCGAGCCCGCGCTGTTCCTTTTCGGGCACCGGATAGACGAGATGCGTGAAGGGCGGTGGCGCGGCATAGCGAAAATAATTGCCCTTGCTGATCTGCAGCGCCGGTACAGTGGTCTGATCCAGTCCCTGCATGCGCGCTGCAAGTGCGCAGGCGTGGAGACCTGCAGCATTCACCACGCGTGATGCCGTGAATGTGTATGCTTCAGCGTTTTCCCCAGGCCCGCACTCAGCCTCTACAGCAAAGTGCTTCGGCGTGGTCTCGATGCGCAAGACACGAGTTCGCGGTGCATACAGAACGCCTGCGGCTTGCGCACTGTAAAGAAGACTCTGCATCAAGCCATGACTGTCCAGAACACCGGATTCCGGCGAATACAAGGCGGCATGCCCCTTGACCAGTGGCTCCCTCGCACGGATGTCACCACTCCCAAGCCATTGCAGGGCAGTCACACCATTGTTCTCTGCATTTCGGAACAAGGTGTCCAGATACCCTGCTTCTTCCTCCTGTGCCACGATCAGCTTGCCCAGCTTGCGATGCACGATATCGTGACGCACACAGTAGGCGTAGAGAAGGTCCCGGCCTTCCACGCACAATGCGGCCTTGAGTGATCCTGGCGGATAGTAGATTCCAGCGTGAATCACTTCGCTGTTGCGGCTGCTGGTCTCCTGACCGAAGCTGGCATGTTGCTCTACCAGGAGGATGGAGAAGGAGGAGGGCATGCTTGCAGAGAACTCTTCTGCGATGGCCAGTCCGGTCACGCCGGCGCCGATAATGCACAGGTCGAAGTGATCCATGTCAGCGCTGCTCCTGCGCTGGAAAGATATGACGCAAGGTCAGATTGATGCGGGGAAGTGCCACGCCACTCTCTTTCGGAATCTGATGACGCCAGAACTGCTGTGTAGTGCCGCTCATGATGAGCACGCTGCCGTGATGCAGAGGAAGTCGCAGAGTCTTCAACGCACGATTGCACAGATGACGCATCTCGAAGGTGCGAGTTGCACCGAAACTGACGGAGGCAATTACAGGCTGATTGCCCAGTTCCGGCTCATCGTCGCTGTGCCATCCGACACTGTCCTTGCCATCGCGATAGCAGTTTGCCAGCAGCGCATTGAAGTGCTGTCCACACAGGCTTTCCACCCGCGCACGAACCTGCAGCAAGGCATCCGTCCAGGGCACTGGAGAGAGATGGATGCCTGAATAGCTGTAGCGCATGCCAGGATCTCCGAACCAGTTCTGCAGGCGCGGAATCGGCATGCGCCGACCTGCGATGACAATATCGTCCTGGCGCCAGGGCAGGGTGTGCAGACACTGTTCGTAAAGCTGATCTGCCTCGGCTGTTGTGAATGCCGCTGGGAAAAATTGCAGATGCGCATCAGGAATCGCAATCACGCTTGCTTCTGCATTGACTGCTGCGAGCCCGAGCTGGGTCATGAGCGCTTGAAAACCTGTGAGTGTGGAGGCATATCTGGGATCATAGCGGCAAGCCCTCATTGACTCAAACTCCTTGAAGTCAGAGGCTCTAGCGGGAGCACACAGCAAATTGACAGCTTTTGATCTGGATTTCTTCGTCATTGGCGGAGGCTCGGGGGGCGTGCGCGCCGCGAGAATTGCCGCAGGACTTGGCGCCCGCACTGCATTGGCGGAAGAACGTTACCTGGGCGGCACCTGTGTCAATGTCGGGTGCATTCCCAAGAAGCTTTTCAGCTACGCCTCGCACTACGCGCGGGACTTCGAGGATGCTGCCGGGTTTGGATGGAACTTGCCGGCGCGACCAGAATTCGATTGGTCGGTGCTGATGGGGAACAAGGACAAGGAGATCGCGCGCCTGAATGGCATTTATCTCAATCTGCTGCGCAACGCGGGCGTGCAGGTAATTGAAGAGCGCGCCACGCTGGTGGACCGCCACACCGTGAAAGTAGGCGAAAAAACGCTGCGCTGTCGGGAAATTCTTGTCGCCACTGGTGGCTTGCCCTTTATTCCGCAGATTCCTGGCCGCGAGCTGGCCATGAATTCAAACGATGCCTTTGCACTGCAGACATTGCCGGCGTCGATTCTGATAGTGGGTGGCGGTTACATCGCAGTCGAGTTTGCCGGCATCTTTGCTGGCCTGGGCGTGAAAACCACGCTGGTGCACCGCGGCAAGTCCCTGTTGCGCGGCTTCGACGCGGAAGTCGCAGCGCACTTTCAAACTGAACTCTCACACTATGCAACGCTGCGCCTTGATGCAGAGGTTTGCAGTCTGCGTCAGGACGGAGATGGCATTGTGGCGACTCTGCAGGATGGATCGGAGATTGTTGCAGAGCAGGTCCTGTTCGCCACTGGCAGAACACCGAATACCGCAGGGCTGGGACTGGAAGAGCTTGGCGTCAAGCTCGCGGAGGACGGTGCCATCATCGTCGATCAACATTTCACTAGCAGCGTCCCCAACATCCACGCCGTGGGCGATGTCATCGACCGCGTCGCGCTCACACCCGTAGCGCTGGCGGAGGGCCAGATGCTGGCCAGACGTCTGTTCGGCTCAGAACAGGCAGAAATGATCTATGACAACATCCCGACTGCCGTTTTCTGCCACCCTGAAATCGCCACTGTAGGAATGAGTGAAGAATCTGCCCGTGAGCAAGGCATCGGCATCAAGGTGTTTCGCAGCCGTTTCACACC
>CAYWMC010000072.1:0-3714 GCA_964459345.1 uncultured Klebsiella sp.
CAGCCTCTGTGTGGCGCAATCCGGTTCACTTCGCTGCCTTTGGTTTTGGCAGCGGCGCCGCGCCTGTGGCACCCGGCACCTTCGGAACGGCCATGGCAGTGTTGCTGTATCTGCTGCTGCCAGTCATGAGTCCGTGGGTTTATGCGGTATTTGTGTTGTTCTGCTTTGTGGCCGGCGTCTGGCTTTGTGGGACAACCGCGCGCGATATCGGTGTGGAAGATCACGGCGGTATTGTGTGGGATGAATTTGTCGGTTACTGGATCACGATGTTCATGGCCCCCGCGGGCTGGTGGTGGATCGTGATCGGATTTTTGTTGTTCCGTCTGTTCGACATTGTGAAGCCATGGCCCATTCGCTGGCTGGATCGCAATGTGGCTGGCGGACTGGGCGTGATGATCGACGATGTGCTGGCAGGCTTCATGGCGTTGCTGTGCCTGCAGCTGATCGCCAGGGTTTCAATCTGAAATGAGGATGGATGCAGTGCTTGTAAAATTTGTGGCTGGGGCAAAACTGCCGACGGAATGGGGCGAGTTCACAATCCATGGCTTCGAAGATCCGCAGAGCGGCAAGGAGCATATCGTGCTTGCCATGGGCGATCTCGACAATGGTGAGCCGGCACTGTGCCGCATTCACTCTGAATGTCTGACCGGGGATGCCCTGTTCAGCCTGCGCTGCGACTGCGGCCCGCAACTGCAATATGCCATGCAGCACATTGCCCGCGAGGGCCGTGGCCTGATTCTGTATCTGCGCCAGGAAGGGCGGGGCATCGGCCTGCTGAACAAGATCAAGGCCTATTCCCTGCAGGACGCCGGGGCCGACACCGTGGAGGCCAACGAGCAGCTGGGCTTTCTGGCCGATGGCCGGGAATATTCCATCTGCCGTCCCATGCTGGAACACTTCGGCGTTCGTTCTCTGAAACTGCTGACCAACAATCCGCGCAAGGTGCTGGCTGTGGAGTCTCTCGGCTTCGTCGTCACCGAGCGCATGCCGATTCACACCGGTTACAACCCGCACAACAAAGGGTATCTGGCGATCAAGGCCAGCAAGCTCGGCCATATGCCCCGGCTGGATGACTGACCGGGAGGGACGTCAGTGCACGAGTGCTGATTTCCCGCTGTCACTTTCCGCTGCAGCGCCTGTCTGCAGCGTTCGCAACACGTCTTCCATCTCGGCCAGAGAAATCGGCCGGCCCAGGAAATACCCCTGAATGTAATCGCAATCGAAGGTGCTGAGCAGGTCGATATCGGCCTGTGACTCGGCGCCTTCCATGGTGACGAGCATGCCATTGGAGTGGCACAGCTCCACCAGCGGCTTGAGTATCTGGCGGTTGCCGCGCTTGAGAGTCTGCTGGATGAAGCGCTTGTCGAATTTCACCATGTTGATTGGATATTCCACGATGCGCAGCAGTGACGTGAAGCCCGCCCCGAAATCGTCCAGCGCCAGCATGTAGCCAGCGTCCGAGAGCCGGTTCAGGAATGCACTGGCATGGCTGGTGAACTCGATGTTCACCGTCTCGGTGATCTCCAGCTGGATATTGCCCGGCGCGATCTCGAAACGCTTGGCGTAGCGGTCGAGCACCTCGGTGATGTTGCTCAGTTGCAGCTGGGCAGACGAGATGTTCAGCGACAGCTTGAAGTCACGGCCCAGCAGATTGCGGATAGCAGGATAGCTGGACAGCCCGGTGCGGATCACCCACTCGTCGATCATCGCAAACACCCCGCAGGACTCGGCGATGGGCACGAATTCGTCCGGGTCCACATTGCCCAGCTTGCGGGATTCCCAACGCAGCAGCGCCTCGAACCCATCCAGTTCGCCCGTCTTCACATTCAGCAGGGGCATGTACACCAGGCGGAATTCCGTGTCGGGTTTGACAATCTTCAGGGCCGTCTCGATCTCCTGACGGCGGCGCAGCTTGCGCGCGAGTGCCGGCGAGTAGAAGGCTGCCTGGTTCTTGCCCTGCAGCTTGGCCTGGTACATGGCAGTGTCGGCGTTGGAGATCAGCTGGCTCAGTGAATTGCCGTCGGTGGGGTACACCGCGATGCCGATGCTGGCGCTGATGGGGAAGCGCGCCTTGGCAAAATGCAGGCCGTCGGCCAGCTGCGTAAGCACCATGTCGGCAATCTCCCGCGCCGCGATCATGGCGCGGGGATGACGGATCAACAGGCAGAACTGGTCCCCTGCCACACGCCCTGGCAGCACCAGCGGGCCGCCGTCGCTCTCGGTGCCCGAAGAGCGGATCACGGCGATGTCGGACAGGCTCAGGGCGAAGGCCGTGAGCAGCTCGTCGCCGAACTTGTGGCCGTACTTGTCGTTCACGAACTTGAAGTTGTCCAGGTCCAGATACATCAGCGCGATCTGGTCCCCCGACTTCGCCGCCTCTTCCAGTGCGGTGCGCCCCATGTGCGTGACGAACCCCAGGTTGTAAAGCCCGGTCAGACTGTCTCGCTGCATCAGGCGCCGCGTCTCGTCATAGGAGTTGGACAGGTCTTCGTAAAGATTGCGGAAGGTGTTGGCGAGCCGGCTGATCTCGTCGTCACCCACGTTGCGAACCGGAATGCTGCTGGACTTGCGCGTCATCACGTCTGACAGATCCTGTTCCAGCATGGAGACGGGACGCGTGACATAACGAGTCATCAGGCCGTACAGACAGATCGAGGCTGTCGTCGCGAAGGCCAGGCTGATCAGCGTCAGCCAGCCCGCCAGGGGCAGCAGTTGTGCCTGCAGATAATCCGGTGGCAGCGCGATCTGCAGGAAATTGTCATTGCCGAGCGGGGCCGAGGCGCTCAGGCCATCATGTGGCTGCAGAGACTTGCTGACCACGAAAGCCTGACCGAATTCCTGCTCGAACTGCTCGCGGGCTGAGTTGAATTCCGTAGGCTCGATGGCAAGCTGCACCACAATGCTGTCGGCGCGCTGGGGGCCAAGGGGCTCGGCGAAGGTGACCCGGTCAATCAGCTGAGCCTTCACCAGCGTGTTCACCGCGCCTTCTGGCTGCAGATAGTCCCAGCGCTGACTGGCTTCGCTGTCGTACAGTGAGAAGGCGAAGTCGCGCAGCGGCACGGACAGCACGCTGAAGGGGTTGTCGCTCAATTCGAAGTAGTAGCTGATCTCGGGTTCTGGATAGCGTGCTGCGATGGTGAAGCTCATGTACTCGGAGCGGTGCTGGCTGAAGGTCTTGAAGCTGTCTTCCAGGCTGCGCACGAGTGCCAGTTCGTTGTAGTCGTCTTCGCTGGCCAGCAGGTACTCGTGAAAGATGTGACTCTCGGTGATGGCGTGCAGGTAGCTTTCGGTAAACGTGGTGTACTGATTGAACACGCTGGCCAGCTGACTGACGGCGTTGTTCAGGCGGTACTGTTCCTGGCGTTCCACGAAATTGCGCGCCTGCTCGTACACCACCAGCGAGGCCACCAGAAAGCTCAACAGCACCACTGGAGTGATCACCAGCAGAGAGCGTTTACTGAGCTTCATGGAGATTCACCAGAGCACTTGTGATGCGGTTGCGGACCATGATGTTGGCGAGCGTGATGTCGGCATCATATTCCTGGAAGTGGCTGAGCGTTTGCTCGTCCGGGTACACCAGAGGATCCTTGCGAAACGTCTCGGGCTGCAGTGCGACTGCGGCGCTGTTCGGGCTGGCGATGCCGAGGGTCAGCGAGTTCTCGGCAGCCACCTCGGGAGCATTGATGAAGTTCAGGAAATCCAGCGCGAGAGCCT
>CAYWMC010000072.1:3724-8926 GCA_964459345.1 uncultured Klebsiella sp.
GACAGAGCCGTCCAGCACGGCCATGCAGTCGACCCACAACGTGGTGCCCTCGGCGGGCACGGCAAACTCCCAGACATCGGAGTTCGTCATGCGGTTGAGCTCGTGCTGGTCGCCGCTGTAGCCCAGCGCCAGGTGCAGCTGGCCGGCCTGCGGGTCGGAACCAACGAAAGACAAGGCATACTCGAAGGTCAGCACCCCCGGCAGCAGCATGCGCAACTCGTCATAGACCTCACTGAGCAGGGCTTCGTCAGCCGTGTTGATGGATTCGCCGCGCACAAACAGCGAAGGTGCCAGGGTGTCGATGTAATTGTCGATCAGTCCGATATGCCCGAGCAGTTCGGGGGCTGGCGACAGCAGAGCCTGCCAGGACGTGGGCGCCGTGCTGAGGATGTCGCGGCGGTAGACCAGTCCCATGCTTCCCCAGAAGTAGGGCGAGGCGTAGTCGCCGCAGCTGCGTGTCCAGTGCGGATCCAGATGCCGCAGGTTGCCCACGCCGGCATACTGACTGACTGGTACCAGAATGCCGCGCTCGCCGAACAGAGAGGCGGAAATCGGATCAATGACGACCAGGTCGAGGGTGCCGTCTCGCACATTGCCGAGCATGGAGTTGCGCACCTCGTCCTTGTCGAAGACGATCTGCTTGAGTGTTGCCCCCGTGCGCGCTTCCCAGGCCGTGATCATCGACGAGGAAAAATACGCTTCCCATGTCAGAATGGTCAGCGTCTGCGCGTGGCCGGTGGCAGGCAGAGTCAGACAGAAGATCAGAATGCTCAGGACGATTGCGTACATAGGCTTTGATGCTTGGAGTAGTGCCCGGCATTATAGCCTCCGCAATGCTCGTTTGGCCTCAAACTGTTCAAGAATTACCCATAGTTGACCCGATTTGATCCACCCCATTCATCCTTTGACACATGAGAATCACTCCAATGAAAACCATCCTCATCACTGGCGCTTCCACAGGTATTGGTCGCGCGGCGGCCCTGTTGTTTCAGGAGGCCGGCTGGAACGTGGCGGCCACCATGCGTGACCCTTCCCGCGAGAGTGTCCTGAATACCCTGCCGAATGTGCTGGTGCAGGCGCTGGACGTCACCAATCAGGCCAGCATTCAGGCTGCCGTGGCGGCGACTCAGGCACGCTTTGGCACGCTGGACGTGCTGCTGAACAATGCCGGTTACGGCCTGTTCGGGCCCCTGGAAGCGGTGACGCCAGAGCAGCTCGAACGGCAGTACCGCACCAATGTCTTCGGACCGGTGCAGACCATGCAGGCCGTGTTGCCGCAGATGCGCGCGCAGCGCAGCGGTTTGATCATCAATGTCTCGTCCATCGGCGGCCGCGTGACCTTCCCTTTCAACTCGCTGTACCACGGCACCAAGTTCGCGCTGGAAGGCATTTCCGAATCCCTGGCCATCGAACTGGCGCCCCATGGCGTGCGCGTGAAGATCGTGGAGCCAGGCGGGGTGAAGACCGATTTTGCAGGGCGCTCGCTCGATGTGATGCAGTTGCCCGGACTCAGCGCCTACGACGCGTCGCTGCAGGGCATCATGGCAGTGTTCTCGGACCCCGAGCGCAGAGCGGGCTATTCCGAGTCGATCGACATAGCCCGCGTCATCTACGCGGCGGCGACCGATGGCACGGATACCTTGCGCTACCTGGCCGGGCAGGATGCGGTGGCCATGGCCGCCTATCGGGCAGGGGTCAGTGACGAGGCCCATATCGTGCAGAGTGTGGAGCGTTTCGGGCTCAATGGCTGAGCGCCGGGGCTATGATCGGGATCATAGGGAGCGGCTGTTGCCCCCGCCTAGACTGGCTTCATGGCTCGACAGTACGAGCCCCATTCACAGGAGAGATGACACGATGAAAGCCATGAAGACTGCCGCAATGACACTGTTGATGGTGCTGGCCCCCAGCGTCTGGGCGCAGCATGAAAATCACAACGCCCAGGCCGGTGCAACAGACAGCGGCATCGTGACACGTGCGCCTGACTCGCCCATGAGTCAGAACGGTGGTGCCGCACAGGGCGGCATGATGATGGGGCAGGGCGGTGGCATGATGCATGGCCAGGGTGGCGGCATGATGCACGGGCAGGGCGGGGGCATGATGATGGGCGGTGCCGCGGCGGCACCAGCCGAGCTGGGTCAGGATGCGTTCGCAGCGCTTCAGTCCGTGGTGAAGCAACTGGAAGCCGACCCGGCTACGGACTGGAGCAAGGTCAATATCGACGCTCTGCGCGACCACCTGATCGACATGAATCTGGTGACGCTGCAGGCGGCTGTAGTGACGGAACAGGTGGAAGGTGGCGCGCGCTACACGGTGACAGGCACTGGCAACGTGCTGGGAGCCATTCAGCGCATGGTGCCTGCCCATGCTGCACAGATGGCGAGTGATCCGGCATTTCATGCCACCACAACGCTGCTGGACGATGGTGTGAGTCTGACAGTGCACGCCACCGATCCGGCCAATGTCGCCAAGGTGCGCGCCCTCGGCTTCATGGGCTTCATGGTGCAGGGTGATCATCACCTGCCGCACCACCTCATGATGGCAACAGGCTCCTCGGCAACACCGGGCGCAGCCGCCGGCGCGGCGCATCAGCACTGAGCTGAATTGCTTACGGACGTGCGCGCACCGTGTCGAGGTGTGCGCACATCTGCAGCGCGCCGCTGAGTACCCGCAGGCTGTGCCGTTGCACGAAGTCCGGCGGAATGAAGAACAGATGGTCGTTGGCAACCGCCTGCAGCTGCGGCCAGCGCCTCCAGTTGTCCAGCCATTCGGGGCGCGCGATGTCCATGCCACTGGCGATGATGGCCTGGGGGTTGCGCTGCAGCACGGCCTCTTCGCTGATCTTGGGAGCAAGGCCGAGGTCGCCGAAGATGTTCTGGCCCGCGCACAGACCGATGATGTCGTTGATCAGTTCGTGGCCGCCCACGCTGATCAGCGGATCGTTCCATACCTGGTAGAACACTGACACCTTCTCGCTGTCCCGGTACTTGCGCTGCAGAGCCCCCAGTTGTTCACGGAAATAGGCCGAGGCTGCCATGCCGGTGGTTTGTGTGCCCGCCAGCGTGGCGAACTTCTCGATGTGCTCAGGAATGCTGTCAAGTGTCGTGGGTTCTGCCACGTAGACATTGAATCCCAGGTCGATCAGCCGCTGCACCGCCGCCCGCGGATTGCCGCTGCGCCACGCCACGATCAGGTCGGGGTTGAAGCCGACGATGGCTTCCATGTCCAGCAGATCGAAACGCCCGACGATGGGAATGCCCTGTGCCTGGGGCGGGAAGTCGCTGTATTCACTGACCCCCACCACGCGGTTGCCTGCCCCAGCCACGAACAGCAGTTCCGTCAGCGAAGGCGCCAGGCTGACGATACGCCGGGCAGGCCCTTGCAGGGTCACACTGCGTTGATCGTCGTCGAGCACCGTGATGGCCTGCGCCAGGACTGCGCCGCCTGGCATGAACAGACAGACCGCTACCGCCAGTGCCACCAGTAATTCACGCATCAGTAGTCAATCCCCTTCTGCACCCGTACGCCGTTGTTGAACGCGTGTTTGATATCCTGCACTTCGCTCACCGTGTCGGCCAGCGCGATCAAGGCGTCGTTCGCATTGCGGCCGGTGACGATCACATGCTGCTGCGGCGGACGCCCCTGCAGTGCGGCGAGTACCTGCGTGGCATCCAGATAGCCGTAGGTCAGCATGTAGGTCAGCTCGTCCAGCAGCACCACCTTGACGTCGGGATTGCGCAGCAGCGCCGCCGCATGTTCCCAGGTGGCGAGTGCCGCCGCGATGTCCTTCTCGCGGTCCTGAGTCTCCCAGGTAAACCCGGTGTTCATCACATGGAATTCCACCAGTGGATGGTTCTGGAACAGCAGATGTTCCCCGCACTCCCACTGGCCCTTGATGAACTGCACGACGCCGCAGCGCAGGCCGTGACCTACGCTGCGTGCCAGCATGCCGAATGCCGATGAGCTCTTGCCCTTGCCATTGCCGGTAAGTACCAGCAGCAGGCCTTTGTCCAGTGTAGCGGCCGCGATGCGTGCGTCCACCAGCGCCTTCTTGCGTTGCATGGCACGTTTGTGCCGGGCATTGCGATCTGCATTCGACTCCATGCTGTTCCGTCCTGTCAGAAGTTGTAGCGGATGCCGACATAGCCTGCGCGGCCGCCGACGTTGTACCCCAGCACTTCCTCGTAGTCTGCGTCGGCCGCATTCTCCAGCCGTGCGTACACTTCGAGCCCCTGCAGAAGCGTGTATCGCGCAGAGAGGTCCACCACCGCGTAGTCATCCAGCGCAATGGGGCTGCCATTGAGGGAGTCTACCGCCTCACTGGATTGCCGGTAGAAGCCGGCGAGCTTCAGCCGTTCATCGCGGCTGGACCAGTGCAGCCCCAGATTCGCCATGTCTTCGGGGCGGCGCAGGCGCTGGCCACCCTGTGGCTGTCGCGTCCTGTTCCAGGTGTAGTTGGCTTCCACCAGCCACTGCTGCGCGAGCGGCACACGGGCGGCAAGTTCCAGGCCGTCGGAATCGCTCTCGCCGATGTCCTGCAGGTAGCCACTGTAGCCAGCAAGGTCGAAATAGATGGCGTCCTTGATCTGCTGATCGAAATACACGGCCTCGAGTTCCACACCCGCCGTGCTGCGATATTCCAGGGCAAGTTCGTAGCCCTCGCTGAGCTCCTCGCTCAGCACTGTGGAAGAGGCCGGCGCCGACGCGAAAGGCCCGCTGTTGTAGGCGAACTCGTAGGGGCTGGGAGCACGGAAGCCTGTGCCGATGCTGCCGCGCACCTTCACTTCGCTGTCGTTCGCCAGTGCGAAGAGCCGTGCCGCACTGACACGCACACTGGTGTGCTGGCCGAAATCCTCATTGTCGTCGTGGCGCACGCCTGCCGTCAGGAACAGGGTGTCGGAGAACCTGCTGAGGTATTCCAGATACACGCCAGTCTGCGTGCGGGCATCGCCATTGTTGTCTTCTTCCTCCAGGTCGGCGCCATACACCAGCTGGAAGCTGTCGAAGGCTGTCAGCGTGCCGATGTACTCCACGCGTTCCAGTTCGCCGGAAGAGGCATAGGAAGAGCTGCCCAGTGCGAAGTTCTCACGCTGCGTCCGTGTGTTGCCCAGCGCCAGGGACTGCGTCCCCCAGGCGGCCGTGTACTGCGCTGAAAGTCGCGAGGCCTGCTGCTCGAAGGCGGCGTCGCAGTCATGGATGGTGGAA
>CAYWMC010000073.1:0-8846 GCA_964459345.1 uncultured Klebsiella sp.
GGTGCATTTTCCAGCACCACACCAAGAACAACCACCATCCCCACCAGCACCAGACTGCGCGCCGCCAGCAGCGCCGCGAGCAGCGCCGCCAGCACGGCGATCATCAGATAATTGGACTCAAGACCAAAACGACTCAGCAGTTCCCTCGCCAGTACCAGACCAATGCAGAGAAACACACACACTGCAGACAAGATGAGTTTCATGAGACAGGACTCCCGATTCGGCCGCGCGAGATCGCGACCGCACGGCCACTATAGCGGCATGTACAGGATGTCCTTAGGGAAAGAACTCAGAACCATGAACAGGTTCATGAAAATTGCAGAGCTGACGCTATTCGGCAACTACCCGCAACAATTGCTTGTAATCGCTCAGGCCCATGAAGATCTTGTTGATGCCGTCCTGCTTGAGGGTGCGCATGCCATCGCGCAACGCCTGATTGCGCAGTGAGTCCAGATCGGCCTTGTTGTAGATGAGGCTGCGCAGCTCGTGGGTGCCTACCAGCAGTTCGTGAATACCGGTTCGCCCTTTGTAGCCAGTGCCCCCACATTCGTCACAGCCCACCGGCCGGTAGAGCTGCGGATTGTTCATATCCACCCCCAGCTCGGGGAAATCGGCGCGTCCATAGCTGTCGATCAGGTGGTCCAGTTCCTGCTGAGTGGGGGTATAGGCTTCCTTGCAGCTCTTGCACAGCGTGCGCATCAGTCGCTGCGCCAGAACGCCCAGCAACGCATCGGAAAAGTTCACAGGGTCCAGACCCAGATCCAGCAGTCGCGTGATGGTCTCAGGCGCCGAGTTGGTGTGCAGTGTCGAGAGCACCAGGTGGCCCGTGAGCGATGCTTCGATGCCGATCGACGCCGTTTCGTGGTCCCGCATCTCGCCGATCAGGATCACGTCCGGGTCAGCACGCAGAAACGCGCGCATTGCCGTGGCGAACGTGAAATTGATCTTGGGCAGCACCTGCACTTGCTGCAGGCCGGGTTGAGTGATCTCCACGGGATCTTCCGCGGTCCATATCTTGCGGTCCGGCGTGTTGATGAAACCAAGGACGCCGTGCAGCGTCGTGGTCTTTCCCGAACCAGTGGGCCCGACCACCAGCAGCAGCCCGTGGGGGTGGCCGGACAGCTCGACGATCTTGTTGTAGTTCGGTGTCGACAGGTTCAATTTGGCCAGAGGCATGGCACTGCCTGCGGCCAGCAGACGCAAGACGGCACTCTCGCCGTTCACAGTCGGCACAGTGGCAACCCGCAACTCGAGCTTCTTGCCGCGCACCTTGAGTTTGCACTTGCCGTCCTGCGGCAACCGCCGCTCAGCGATGTTGAGACGGGAGATCACCTTGATTCGCGCAATCAGCGCAGCGGTGTGCTCCTTGGGCACCTTCAGCAGCTCGCGGCAGATGCCATCGACGCGGATGCGCACAATGCCCGGCGCCTGATCCTTGCCTGGCTCGACATGGATATCCGAGGAGCCAAGCCGGTCTGCCTCGGTAATGATGCGGTTGACCAGCTGGATGATGGCGGAGGTGGCAGCAAGGTTTTCCTCCTCCTGCTCTTCCTCGGATTCAACCTCGACATTGCCCTGCTCTTCCAGACGGGAAAACACGTCGTCGAAACCGGCCTCCATGTCGCTGCCGTCGTCATCGCGCAGAAACATCAGGATATGTTCGGGAAGTCCCACACGAAACGCATAGTTGCGGGCATTGAGGACGCCCTGGATTTCCATGATGCGCTGATAGTCGCTCGGGTCATCGATCAGGATGACCGCCTCTTCCTTGTTGCCTGCCACCGGCAGCCAGAGGTTCTTGCGCAGATAGCTGACGCCGATGTTCTCGAACAATTCGGTGGGCAGCGTGTGTCCAGGCTGAAACTTCATGTAGGGAACGCGGTAGTAGAACTCCAGCGAGGCGCCAATCGAATCGGCATCGATGCTGTAGTCTTCCATCAGAATCCGGGAGACGGAGCCGCCGTACAGGCCGACCTTGTTCTGCACATCTTCCAGTTCCTGGCTGCTGATCTTGTTCTTCTGGACCAGGTAGTCGTAAGGCCCCTGGGTGCTCTGCAATTCCGACCGGAACTGCTTCGCGAGCATCTGCGACACCATCATGGCGTGCTTGAGGTCGGTCTTGGTGAAATCGCGGTCGCCTTCGAAATTGATCAGCTGGAGCACGCCAAGAAGGATGCCGTCCTTGATCGGGACCACGATCTGGGACTTTACTGCCCAGCCTTTCGCATCGCTGAACCGGCGGTCGAACTTGAGCCGCGGATGGATATCCAGAAGCTCCTTGTGGTCCAGAACATTGCGAATGACCAGTGCACGCTGGCTGAGCGCCACGTAGCCTGCCAGCGATGTGGGACTGAAGGGCACGCGAATCTCGGTGGTATTGTTGTCGTCCGGATCGCCACCCTTGAAACTGGCGAGCACTTCCTTGCCATTCTGGACGCACTGATAGATCGTGAAAAGCCGAACGCCGAGCAGATCAAGAAGCGATTGCTCGACTTCCTTCATGGCCTTCTTGAGGTGTTTGCTCTGTTTGAGCCGCTGATAGATCAACGCCAGACCGCGGACAAATTCGTCCTGCGGCTCGGGTTCTTTCACTTCGATGACTTCTGCTGTCTGATTCAAGTATGCTTGCCCGCACTGTTAACCAGGGGTCGTTGGAGCTCCAGGAGCAGACCCGCTGTTTCACGATCTTCAATTCCAGGAATTCCGCAGTGAAGAAACATCCTTATTTCCTTGCGCTGATGCTGCTCGGCTTGCTGTTCTCAAGTGCCTGCTCGCGCTTCGGCCAGGACAACCTGCCTGAGCTGACGGCGGAGCAGACTGACTGGATAGGTGAGCGCATTTTCGCAAACGAGTGTAACCTGAAAATACCGTGTTTAACCAGTTGGAACGCGGGCGAAGACTTCCCTTCCCTGGGAATCGGGCACTTCATCTGGTACCGGGGCGGACAACAGGAAGTCTTTGTGGAAAGCTTTCCCGCCCTGCTGGCGTTTTATGAAGAAAAAGAGGTGGCCATTCCGGAGTGGATTGCCGCGCTTCCCGAACGCCAGTCACCCTGGCCTGATCGTATCTCCTTCCTTGCAGACCTGGAGAGCCCGCGCATGCAGACGCTGCGCAATTTCCTGAACGACACCCGTGGGGTCCAGGTCGAATTCATCATTCAGCGCATGCATGAAAGCCTGCCTTCTCTGCTTGAACATACGCAACAGCCCGAGGCCATCCGCACAGTCTTTGAAGAAATCGCAGCGAGCTCGCCTCCCATGGGCATGTATGCACTGATTGACTATGTCAATTTCAAAGGTGAAGGCACAGCAGAAGCGGAACGTTATGCAGGCCAGGGCTGGGGGCTACTGCAAGTTCTGGAACAATTGCTTCAGACTCGCAATGACACGCCATTGCTCGCACAATTTTCGCGCGCTGCCAAAGTTGTCCTGGCCCGCAGAATCGCGAATGCTCCTGGTGATCGCGATGAAGATCGCTGGCGCGAGGGCTGGAATGCGCGCGTCGCAACCTATATGGAATTACCGTAATCCATAAATCAGATTGAACTTCACAACGTATCGGCCGATAGTGACATCGCGGCCATTTGCATAGTGATGTACAACGCGATGGCACGTCTTCCTTCAGCCATGACAGGAGACCGCTATGAGCAACAAGACCAGCAACCCTGCAAATGAAGCGGTTGCCACGCTGAGCAGCGTCGATATCGGAATGAAACGTCAACAGAAGCAGCTGCTGGTGCTGGCCGCACTTTGTGTGATCGCCGTACCCAGCGCCTTGCTTGCACTGGTCATGATCATCACCAGTGCGGACTCTGAGCCGGCACAGGATTTTCTCGATCCTGCGCAAGTACGTGCCATGCAGACCCGCCTGGACGACATGACAACGCAGCAAGCAACTCTGCTGGCCAGCAACCTGCAATTGCAGGATGAGCTTGCAGCACTTTCGCGCAAAGTCGGCACTCTGGACATCAACGATGAACGCAATGCCACTGTTCGGGTGCAGCAGCTGCTCATTCGCCAGGAGCAGGAATTCCAGCAGTTCCTCGCCACACTGGAAGGCGGCATGTACAACTTTCACATGATGATTCCCCATTCCCGCGGCTGGTGGGATGCCTACAAGAGCGATCTGCTGGTGAGTGTGGACCAGAGCAAGGCACGCGAATTGTTGGCCGGTGCTGTGCGCGAGATTGAACCAGAGGGCATTACCCAGTAACCTTGGCGACTCTCAGAACTGCCCCGAAGGCCGCATGGCGCGGCCTTCCCGAGCCCCAGAGCGACACTCGCCCCTATGAACTACGAACGCCAGAACATCCAGCGCATGACCGGCTACAGCTCGGGCGAGCAGCCCAGCCAGCCCGGCATCATCAAGCTGAACACCAACGAGAACCCGTACCCAGCGAGCGCCGCCGTTGCGGCTGCACTGCAGGGCCTGCGCGTGGAGGATCTGCGCCGCTATCCGCAACCGCTGGCCAACGACTTTCGCCGGGTTGCGGCAGAGTGCCATCACCTGCACATCGACAATTTCATCGCCACCAATGGCGGCGATGAACTGCTGCGGCTGGTAATCACTACCTTCGTGGAGCCGGGCGACGCCATTGCCATCGCCGAACCGAGCTACTCGCTCTATCCCGTGCTTGCCGAGATCCATGGTTGCCACGTGGCACGCATTGATTTGCAGGACGACTGGCGCATGGGCGAGGACTTTGCCGAGCGCCTGAATGCCAGCGGCGCAAAACTGGCCTTCGTAGTGAACCCACATGCACCTTCCGGCCTGCTGACCCCCGTAGCTGAACTGCGTGCGCTGGCAAGCACGTTCAAAGGCGTCCTGGTAATAGACGAAGCCTACGTGGATTTCATCGATCCGGAGCAACGCCATGACGCGGTGACGCTGGTGCGCGAAATGGACAATGTCCTGATCCTGCGCACACTGAGCAAGGGCTATTCGCTGGCAGGGCTGCGCTTTGCCTACGGAATCGGGGCCACCACGCTGATAGCGCCCATGCTGTACAAGACCCGCGACAGTTACAACACAGATGTGATCTCGCAAGTGCTGGCGACTGCGGCGCTGCGCGACCGTGCCTGCGCGGCTCTGAGCTGGGAGAAAGTGCGCGTCGAGCGTGCCAGAGTCGCCAGCGCCCTGGTGGCCCTCGGGTTTCAGTGTGCCCCCAGCCAGAGCAATTTTCTGCTGGCACGCGTGCCCACAGGCGACGCCCGCTTCGTCAGCACAGACATCATGGCGCGTGAGTGCTACCAGCGCCTGAAAGACAACGGCATTCTGGTGCGCTATTTCGACCAGCCCCGTTTGCGCGACAAATTGCGCATTACCATTGGCACTCACGATGAAAACTCGCGCCTATTGCAACAGCTGGAGTCCTGCCTGCAGCTGAACTGATGAGGGGCAAGGCATGCCCAAAGATCTTCTCGGCGACATTCCCCCGGCTCCCGCCATCCGCCAGCATTACTGCCCGGATTGCCACAAACCTTTGCGCCGCATCATGGGCAAGAAGGGGCCGTTCTGGGGATGCACCGGATTCCCGGAGTGCAAGACCAGCCTGTTTGACAAGGATGGCAAACCCTCCAAGGTGCCCGATGAGCGCTATCGCTGCCCTGTCTGCACCCGCAGCCTGATCAGGGCAGAGAACAGCAAGGGGCCTTACTGGTATTGCACGGGCTATGACAAGGGTTGCAAGACCCGGCTCGCCGACGATAATGGCGTGCCTGCCAAGGCGTGGCGCTGCACGGCCTGCGGGCAGTTGCTTAAACGTCGGCGTGGCAAGAATGGCTGGTTCTGGGGATGCAGTCAGTATCCTGAATGCCGTCACACCTGGCCTGACAAGGATGGCGCCCCTGTGTACAGCGCCTGAACGTCACACATACAAGGCAAGAGATGAAGATACCGCGATTGAAAATACGCAAGAGTACCCGCTCTACGCTGAGCGGCGTGGCGATTGCCATTGCATCACTCTACGCACTGGCGTCTGCATACGAGGAAGCCCGGGACAATCTCGTGCGCTTCTTTGTAAGCACGGTATTGTTGCTGCTGCTGATTCTTGTCTTTGCCGCGACGGTCGTCGCCGTGTATCACGGTGTGCGCTACGTGGGACGCAGGATTCTGGGGCAGGACTCTACAGAGGCAGAGGACACGAAAGAATAAGGGCGTCTTCGCGCAGCGTGGCGCCCGGGTCCGCCGGGTAATACTGCCGACGCTCCCCCACCTGCACAAACCCCATGGACAAGTAGAGCTGCCTGGCTTCGGTATTGGAGGGGCGCACTTCCAGAAAACACACCCTCGCCTCCTTGCGGTAGCCCTTGTCCAGAAGCTGTCTGAGCATGCGCCGGCCGTAGCCCTGCCGCCGGAAATCGGGATGCACACAGAGCGTCAGCACATGGGCCTCTTCCACACCCACCGACAACACCCCATGGGCCACGATCCTGTCTCGCGTCGCCAGCACCCAGCATTCGTACCCGGCCCGCAGACAATCGGAGAAGATGCGTTTGGACCAGGGATTCTTGAGCGACAGATTCTCGCTTTCCACTACCAGGTCGAGATCGCTCGCCCGCATGGCACGCAGGAATACATTCAGGGATTCTGAGCGGGGTGGCAGTGTCTGCATGTCAGGCCTGCGCCTCGCCACCGGCCTGACTGTTGCTGGCAAGCGCGAGCTTCAAGGGCTGCAAGGCCTGCCACGCCGGGCGCTTCAGTTCCCGCACAGCCTCCATGGCATTGAGACTGTGGGTGACAACCAGCTCGACGGGCAGACGTGGATGCCGGAACAGCGCGTCGCGGCTGAGCCGCCAGTCAGACTGCGCGGGAAACAGAAACTCCGCTGCTTGTTCCGCCAGCACCATGAAGTAGCGCACAGGTCGCAATTTCAGTCGCTTGGTCAGGAAGCCTTCCAGCATGTGCCTGGCGCTCTCGGAGTCTGCCGGCATGTCCCCTGCTTCAGAGAGCGGCCACGTAAACACCATGGGGCTCAGTTGCGTCGCTTCGCAGGGCACGCCAAGGGCCTTCAGCATGTCGGCCAGCAACTGCCGGCAGGAAGGGGACAGAGATGCCGAACGGGCCCAGGGCAACTCATTGATGACCGCGAGATGCTCGTTCACAGGGATATAGGCGAAGGCAAAACGGGCAGCGTCGACGGGCGCAGCCGGAACTGCCACAGGCGCCACAGCGGTAGGCTGAACCTGTGCAGCAGGTCTGGGCGGCGACGCGGCGATCTGCGGCAGGGCCGTTGGCCCAGACTTCTGCGGCGGTGCGGATGGACTGGCCGCCGCTGCGAGAGGAGTCGTCGCCAGAGCGCTGGCAAGCGCTGCGACAGGCGCAGAGGGGCGCGCTGTCCTGGGAGCGGCATGGCGCGCCACCACCGGCAGAGACGGCCGCGCACCAGGCAAAGCTTGCCGCGGCACGTAGGTCTGAATGCCCATCTCCTGCAGAATGGCGTCGCGCTGGTGCTGATCTAGCCGCATGGCAAGGGTCGGTTTCCTGTCTTAATCGGTGGCGCGATTATAGGCCAATGCGCCGGAAAAGGCTTTCGCTCTGGCATCCGACGATTGTTCCGTTCTGGCAAAAGTGCTTGAATCACGCCTCATCGCACGCAGAGGAACACCATGAGAGCACTCGTCTGTCACAGTTACGGGCCACCGGAAAATCTGACGCTGCAGGAAGTACCGGACCTCGTCCCCGGCAATTCCCAGGTTCTGATAGACGTCCATGCCGCCTCGCTCAACTTTCCCGACACGCTGCAGATTCAGGGCAAGTACCAGTTCCAGCCCCCCATGCCCTTCATTCCCGGCTCCGAGGTAGGGGGCGTGGTACGCAGCGTTGGTCCTGGTGTCGAAGGTTTTGCTCCGGGCGACCGGGTCATGGCCGCGCCCTCGATCGGGGGGATTGCCGAGCAGGTGCTGGCAGCCCCGTCTGCCGTGCGGCACATTCCCGACAATATGGACTTCAAGACTGCCGCCGGCTTCGCCATGGTGTACACCACCGCATGGCATGCGCTGAAGCAACGCGCGCAGCTCAAGCCAGGCGAGACGCTGCTGGTGCTGGGCGCCAGCGGGGGCGTGGGCATGGCGGCAGTGGAACTGGGGAAATTGCTGGGGGCCAGGGTTATAGCGGCGGCAAGCAGTGCTGAAAAACTCGAATTCGTCAGCCAGCTTGACCCGGACGAATTGCTCAACTACGGCGATGGTGATCTGAAAGAGAAAGTGAAAGCGCTGACAGACGACAAAGGGGCCGATGTCATCTTCGACCCGGTGGGTGGCAATCTCTTCGACCAGGCCACGCGCTGCATCCACTGGAATGGCCGTATTCTCGTCGTGGGCTTCGCCAGCGGTCGCATCCCGGAATACAAGGCCAACCTGGCGCTTCTGAAGGGAGCAGCAATGGTCGGCGTGTTTCTGGGGCGCTTCCGCAAGGAAGAACCCCTGGCCTATGAAGAGAATTTTCAGGAACTGCTGCGCTTGTATGGCGAAGGCCGGCTGCAACCGGTCGTCTCGCAGACTTTCAACCTGGAGGACTACGTGGCGGCGTTCAATGTGTTCTCGGAACGGCAGGCCATGGGCAAGGTGGTGCTGGCCGTACGACACGGCTGAGCAGGCGCGTCAGACCAGCGCCCTGCTGCGGAAAATCGAGGGCGTCACGCCGTGCAGCTCCTTGAACGCCTTGTTGAAGGACGACAGGGAGGCATAGCCGACATCCAGCGCGATGGTGGAAATGGGCACCTGACTCTCGTCCTTGTTCTGCAGTCGTCGCGCTGCTTCCGCGATACGGTACTGATTCAGATACTGATTGAAGTTGCGGTAGTGCAGTTTCTGATTGATCAGCTTGCGCAGGCGATATTCCTGCAT
>CAYWMC010000074.1:0-8825 GCA_964459345.1 uncultured Klebsiella sp.
CCCTGTCAATTGTCTATATGGCGTTCGAAAACATCATTGGCTTTGATCAGCGATCCAGGTGGCTGGTAACTTTCGGTTTCGGGTTGATTCATGGCTTTGGATTCTCATTTCTATTGACTGAAAGTATGCAGTTTGCAGGCGGGTATCTGCTTACCGCACTACTATCTTTCAATCTGGGTGTAGAGTTTGGGCAGTTGCTAGTGCTTTGTCTGGTAGTGCCACTGCTGACTTTGCTTTTCAAGAAGATTCCATCGGAGAAAGTTGGAATTATCCTTCTATCGGCCCTTGTTGCTCACAGTGCGTGGCACTGGATGGCTGAGCGATTTTCAGCGTTGATGGAATATGACATCCGGTGGCCTGCTCTCGATACAGCGTTCTACGCGGCCCTTGGTGAGTGGGGAATTTTGATGATAGTCGCTGCGTCGGTACTTTGGATAATGAGTACAGTCTTTCAGAAATTCGAAAGTGCAAAGCCTGACAGTACCTCCAAGATTTAACTGTCAGAATCAAGGGCAGCGTCGGACATGCGCCAAACCAGTGGCTTGGCGCCTGATGTGCCTACTGTCGTGGCGTGTACTTGCGTAGAGAGCGTTGAGCCACTTCTGCGCCAAATATATTGCCATCTTCGTCTGCGGTCACTCCTTCCGCAGCACTCGTGCCATTCGCTGAACCTGTATTCGTGTCAGGTATGAATGCTGTGACAAATCCCGTGGCCGCACTACCTACCCTGATACCTCTATACCATCCCGGATTGCGGCCTGGTCCCGTGTTCGACTCTGAGTCCGCTACGTAAAGTGTGTCGTTCTTGTCGATGAACAGTCCGCTTGGGCGACCAAACTGCGTCCAGGACTCCAGCCATATTCCATCTTGTTCAAAGATTTGAATGCGGCTGTTACCGCGATCAGCTACGAAAAGTCGTCCTTTGGAGTCCATGGCAAGGTCATGGGGAACATCGAACTGTCCTGGGCCGGAGCCTTTTGTTCCCCACTCCATCAAGAATTCGCCGGTGCTATTGAACTTCACGATTCGATTGTTTCCGTCTGAAGAGTGTCCGTCTGCTACGAATATGTCGCCATTTGGAGCTATCAGCACATCATTTGGCTGGTCGAGCAAGTTATCTCCTTTCCCTGCAACTCCGGGAACGCCCAGGCTCATGAGCAATTCACCCTCGGAACTGAACTTGTGAATCTGGTGACCTCGCTCGCGCTCGACGTCACCTCGAGCATCCGCTATCCAAACGTTCCCCTCGGCATCGACGTGGATGCCATGTGGCCATACAAGCAGGCCGGCGCCAAAGCTCTTGATAACCCTGCCATTGGGATCTATCAACAGGACCGGATCGATTTCAGGTGTGTCCAGGCAGTTGCCGTTGCCGCCGCACCGTTCAGCTGCCCAAATATGACCATCTCCGGCATAGTAGACCGCGCTTGTTGCGCCCCAGGCCCGACCATCTGGTAGTTCTGCCCATACGCCGGCAACAGCCTCATATGGATTGGGGGTGACGTTGGGGTTGTCCAATTGAGCCAGTGAGCTCTCGCAGATGAAAAGACCTGCGAGCGCTATATTAATGGCGGAGATCATTGATGTTCTTTTCATGGCCAACACCTTGATTTTTCATATTAAAAAACTTTTGCGCCAGAGATGCGTCCGGGCTTCGGGTCCGGTTGGCAGTCGGCCATGGGAATCGGCCTTGTTATCGACGCGTCTCGTCGATTATCTGCCAGGCAATTGGATTGGTGAAGTACACTGTCTCCTGCCCGAATTTTGTGCGTCAAGAGCGGGTTGTGCTAGCTAAGCAGCATGTTCTATTTTCAATGATTTCATCGAAAACAATTAGTCATGCCCGTCGTTTCCGCAGGAAAAACTGACTCGCATGATGTATCTTCGCGCTGCTGAATTTTCTTTACTTGGGGGGATGTTCCATGAAGTACCTTGGTTCGATGTTTGTCTTTCTTTCTATTGCATTCGCTAATGCAGTTTCCGCGGCGCCTGAGCGCGCGGGAGATTTTGCACTTCTAGATCAATTGGGCGATTTTCATCAGTTCAGCCGTTATGGTCATTCAGAAGCGCTGGTTCTTTACTCCCAGTCGCTTTCTTGTGCATCAAGTACCGATGAGCTGGATGCTTTCAAAAGTCTCAAGTCAGAGTGGGAGAGCAAGAATATTGCTTTCCTTCTGATCAACTCTGCTGGCGATGAGCTTGGTGCCATCCGGCAAGCTGCCGCGGCGCAACAACTGGAGTTGCCAGTCCTTCTGGACGACAGTCAGCTCGTGGCGAAAACCTTGAAAATCACCAAAGCGGGTGAAGTGGTCGTCCTGGATCCTCAGACTTTGACCGTGCTGTTTCGCGGTCCGATAGGGGCAGATCTGTCGAGTCAGATTCAGTTGGCTGCGACAGGAGTTGCCGCAGAAACGCTGGAAGTAGACTCAGACGGCTGTTCTCTGGATATGAGCTCTGTAGTTCTTGCCAGCAGCGCGACCCCGGATTATGCAACTGAAGTTGCGCCGGTGATTATCGAGAATTGCGCATCCTGCCATCGAGAAGGTGGGATCGGTCCATTTGCAATGGACAGCCACTTGATGCTGCAAGGCTGGTCTCCGATGATTCGAGAGGTTCTCCTTACAAAGCGCATGCCGCCCATGCAAGTAGATCCATCTATCGGGCATTTCAGCAATGCCGCCTATATCAGTGATGAATCTCTGCAAACTTTAGTCAATTGGATCGATGCGGGAGCTCCTCGTGGCAGTTTTGAGGTGGACCCTCTCAGCAACCTGACTTATCCAGATGTGAAGTCCTGGCAATTGGGCGAGCCGGATTTCATCGTGCAGTCTCCTCTGCAGGAAATACCTGCAACTGGAGTGCTTGAGTACATAAACGTAGATGTGGAGCTGCCATTTACCGAAGATAAGTGGGTCAAAGCTGTACAGTTCATCCCTGGGGATGAGACGGTATTGCACCACTTGCTGACCTACGTGACTGCTCCAAATGAGGCATTCGATGGCGGGGAATCCAGCCCGAACTCGACAGCTGCGACGCGTTTTCTGGAAGGGTATGCACCCGGCAAGGTAGAGGCCATGGTCTTTCCGGAAGACACCGGGGTTCTGATTCCGGCTGGCCACAAGCTTTCCATGCAGTTCCATTTTACGACCAATGGACGAGCAACTTCAGACCAGACCACTCTGGGCATGTACTTCTATGACGAGCCGCCATCACACGAAAATCTTACACGCACAGTAGCTGGGATGTTTGTCATTCCCCCCCATGCCTACAACCATGAAGTGCGAGGGAGCTACCTTTTCAAAGAGGCCGTTGTCGTAAACGGGCTTCGTGCACACATGCACTTTCGTGGCAAGGATATGAAGTTTTCTGTGGAATATCCTGATGGTACAAGAGAAGATCTTTTGAACGTGCCCAACTACAGTTATGCGTGGCAACCTACTTACCAGCTTTCAGAGCACAAGTATCTGCCGGCGGGCACCAGGGTCCACGTTACCGGTGCGTTTGACAATTCGGAATTCAACCCTGCCAATCCGGATCCTGACAAAGAAGTCAGATTTGGACTGCAGAGCTGGGAAGAAATGTTCATGGGTTACTGGACTTACTACGAAGCAGGCGACTGAGCCCGAGCCCCTTGGCCAGATCAATGTAGTCGTTACAAACAATCACAATGTCATTCCAGCCTGTAACGGGTAGCCACTGTTTCGTGGCTTATAATTGTGCGACTACAGCGGAAGGGTGAGTGTTTGCTCAAATGAAACCGGCTTGGTATCTCCTTTGTTTTCTTGTCCTCTCGGCAAGCGCAAATTCCTCGACATCTCGCGATGTCGGGGATTTTGCACTTCTCGACCACAATGGGGTTTATCACCACCTTGCTCGGTATAGCAATCAGAAGGCCGTAGTTTTGTTCGTGTATGGAACCGGCAGTCCAGTGGCTTCGATTGCTTTGGAAAAATTGAAGGTTCTCCACGATAAGTACGCAGGAAACCAAGTCGCGTTTTTCATGATTGATCCTTTGCCTGCTGACTCCAGAGCTGCAATTGCAGATTCATTGTCAGAATACGCAGAGCAAATTCCCGTCTTGATAGATTCTTCCCAATTGGTTTCGAAATCTCTAGGAATCGGCTCTTATGGGGAAGTGCTGGTCATTGATCCTGAAAGCATGAATCTGATTTATCGCGGAGCTATCGACAGCAGGACTGGCACTGATGCAAGGCCGGAAGGTGCCTTGAATTCACGAAATTTCCTGGACGAAGTTCTTTCCGCGGTCATCCGGAATGCCTCCGTAATTGACGATGTTCCGTGGACTCACGGCGAACAAGTTGAATATGAAGACCAGGGCTCGGATTTTGTAGTTTCCTATGCTGGCCAGGTGGTCCCAGTGCTGGAGAGGCGTTGCGTTAGTTGTCACAGGGAAGGAGGGGTTGCCCCATGGGCTATGAACAGCCATCACATGGTGAAAGGCTGGGCTCCAATGATTCGCGAAACTCTTCTCACTATGCGCATGCCTCCAGGGCAAATTGACAACGCATTCATAGACAAGTTTGTTGACGTGCACTTCATATCGGATGACGAAAAAGAAATTCTGGTGAACTGGATCGATCAGGGTGCAATGCTCGACAGTGATTCAGACCCGCTGGCAATTATTCCTCCTGTTACTTCCGGATGGGCACTTGGTGAGCCAGATCTGATCATCGAATTTCCTCCGCAAGAGATCCCTGCGAGCGGCGTGCTCGACTACAAGTTTGTGCCAGTGGAAATAGGTCTGGATCGTGACCAATGGGTTCGGGCATATGAGTTTGATATAGGTGACAAGTCGTCATTGCATCATGTTGTAGCCTATACCCAGGACGCCAAGCAGCAGCGGCAGAATCAGAGTGGCGGTGGGAGTCGAACGAATTTTGGGGGGTATGCACCGGGAAGAGAGTATGTCAGTTTTGATGAGAACACTGGCATACTCCTTCAGGAAGACATGCGCTTCATGGTGCAGTTTCATTACACTACGATTGGCAAGCCGGTCGTGGACATGACCAGAATCGGGCTGTACTTTCACGACACCCCGCCAGAGCTCCCCCTGCAGCGCACTGCAGTAATGGATGGTGAATTTGTCATACCTCCGGGAGCGGAGAACTATGAAGTAGTAGCGAAGGCAGAAATTGCGACAGATTCCTACCTGTACAATATCGCACCTCATATGCACTATCGGGGAAAGCGAGTGAAATATAGTGCGGAGTTCCCGGATGGAACCACCGAGGAATTGCTTTCGATACCAAACTTCCAGCACAACTGGCAAATGATTTACAAACTTCGAGAGCGCATGTTCCTTCCTGCGGGCACAATTATCGTTGCCGAAGGAGCTTTTGATAACTCCAGCTTGAATCCTCTCAATCCGGACCCCTCTCAAGAGGTGCGATGGGGCGATCAGGTATGGGATGAAATGTTTATAGCCTGGATGAGAGTGAGTGAAGCGAAGTAATTGTGCTCTCCTGATTCGCAGTGCCAGCAAGTCTTGTTTCCACTCTGTTTTTCAACACTACCTTGGCTTCTTTGATTGACTGTAGAATTGCTGCGCTACGATGAAGTAACTCACCTGGTGTATCCATTGGCAGTCGACCTCAACGCTTCAAGCCAGTGTGTCAAGAGGCATTGATTTCGTGGACTTGCGCCCACTACTAGAAATTCTTTCAGACGGCTCCTTTCACTCCGGTGAGCAGATCGGCCGAACGCTATCCATAAGTCGAACGGCAGTATGGAAGCAAGTCGAAAAATTGCGAGAGATGGGTGTTCGGATTCACTCTGTTACAGGCAAAGGGTATCGAATTCCTGAGAGTGTCAATCTGCTGTCCAAGCAAGTCATTCTCCGCAACCTTGGTCCCGAAGCGTATCGCTGGCAGTCACGGCTCAACATTTCATTCACTACTAAATCCACCAATCTAGATGCCATGAGCGGTGCTCAGTCAGGTGTTGATTCCGCGGTCTATCTTGCCGAGCACCAGTCTGAAGGGCGTGGGCGTCGGGGGCGGGAGTGGCAGAGCCCGCTGGGCAGCAACATCTACATGTCGATGCTGGTGACCTTTCAGAGTGGAATCGCGGCCCTAGAGGGATTGAGTCTCGCGATTGCAGTGATGGTGGTCAGGGCATTGCAGAAATCGGGGTATTCCGGATTCAGTCTCAAGTGGCCAAACGATATTCTGCTGGATGGCAGGAAACTCGCGGGCATTCTGTTGGAGTTGACAGGCGATGTCGCTGGTCCCTGCAAAGTTGTAGTTGGTATTGGCATCAATACTCAACTGACAGCCGCGTGCATTTCCAGAATCGAGCAGCCTGTGGCCGATCTGGCGGGAAGCTTTGTTATACCTCCAGATCGAAATCTCATTGCCGCCTGTTTGATTCACTCCTTGTCTGATGGAATTTCGCTATTTGAGGCAGATGGCTTTTCTGCTTTTCACGAAGATTGGGAGGCGCTGGACCAGTATCGGGGCAAGCAGGTGCAGATAGGCAGTGGCATCTCAAAGGCTGAAGGGTTGGTTCTCGGAGTTGATGCAAGAGGAGCATTGCTTGTGGAAACTGTAGATGGACTCCGAGTGTTCAATGGTGGAGAGCTTGCTCCCAGTGTGAGGTCGAACTAAGTGATCTTGGAAGTTGATGCAGGCAATACCAGGATCAAATGGAGAATTGTCGACCAATCCGGTGGCATTGTTGATTTCGGAATTCATGTTGATTCGATTGAAAAACTGGTTGAATCGCTCGCAAGCAAGAAGCTGCAACGAGCTCGCATTAGTTCGGTGAGATCGCCAGCGACAAATCGTGGCCTCGAACTCGGCATACAGCGTTCTCTTGGCATTGTTCCTGAATTCGCACAATCGACCCAAGAATGTGGCGGTCTTACAAATGGGTATTTGCTAGCTGAACAACTTGGTGTTGATCGATGGTTGGCAATGCTGGCGGGGCTGCGGCGTTCTGAGTGTCAGGCATTTGTCATTGTTGATGCTGGAAGTGCGATCACAATGGATTTTGTCGACAGAAATGGAGTGCACGCAGGAGGGTATATCGTTCCCGGATTGCGTTTGCAGCTTGAGTGCTTGTCGCGCGGCACTGCCATAGCGGTGCGGAAAGGTCAGCATCAACCAGCACTGGTGCCAGGCAGAGACACAAATCATGCAATTCAAGGTGGAATTCTCGCAATGGTGTGTCATTGGATTGAATTCGAAATCAACTTGAGACGCACCGAGCAACTCAAGGTTTTGATTACTGGTGGTGACGCCGCGGTGCTGGCGGCAGAGTTGCTGAGGATGGGCCACAATCTAGATCATGTGCCCGATTTGGTGCTGGATGGGTTGGGGGTGGCGCTGCCATGAGATCCTGCTCCAGGAGTGACATATGAAAGGTGCAGTCTTTGGATTGTTGCTGGCAAATATCCTGTTCGCATGCTGGCAGTACTTTGTAATGCCTGAAACAGTACCGACTAACGTTTCCTTCGTGAGTGAGCTTGATTTTCCTGATGAGGATACTGGCGACATAGTGCTACTAGCCGAAGCTCCTGAAGAGTCTCTTCGCTTTTTTGCTGAACAGCTGGAAAGTTCAGTCTCGCTGTCCAGCAACCAAGCGCAACCCATTCAGGTGGGAAACACCAACACTTGTTTTGAGATCGGCCCTTTTGGTGATCTAAAGCAAGCAGAGTCCATAGTGGCGGCCCTAACGGCTGAATTTGCACTGACAATTGAATCAAGAGAGTTGGCAGGCGAACCTGAGTACAGGGTCTATCTTCCACCTTTAACCAGCCGCGAAATAGCAACTACTACTCTGGGGGAGTTGCGATCGGCCTTTGCTGACAATAATCTTGAGATAGAGACCTTTCTGATCCCTAGTGGAGAACTCGCCAATGGTATAGCTCTGGGGCTTTTCAGCGAACAGCGCAATGCTTTGTATGTCGAAGAGCAACTGCGTAATTTGGGTTACACGGTCACTCTCAGGGAGGAGTCCAAGTCGACCCTGCAATACTGGCTCGTAAGTGAGCCAATTGATTCTAAAGAAAATTTTCTCCAGCTATGGAAAGAGATTCCGGGTTTGAATTTACAGGCCAAGCCCGCAGAAAAACTCTGCCAAACGATTGCACAAGAAACTCAATTCCCCTAAAATGCCGCCTCTGAATAAGACACCCAGGTTCCTTGAGAGGTTTTGGGGCTCTTGCAGGAGGGGTTCCCGAGTGGCTAAAGGGATCAGACTGTAAATCTGACGCGCGAGCTTCGGTGGTTCGAATCCACCCCCCTCCACCATTTAGATTAATGCTGTAATAAGGCTGCTTGTCACGGCGGGTATAGTTCAGCGGTAGAACACCAGCCTTCCAAGCTGGCTACGCGGGTTCGATTCCCGCTACCCGCTCCAGCTTTATTGTATGGAGAGTGGAGGCTCAGTGTGGTGGCCGGTTTATAGGCGCTGAGCGAAAGTCGGAATTTCAATTAACAGATCCAGAGGTTCGTATCCCTGGTTTTCAACCGGCGGATAGTTGCAATCCCTGTAATGGGGAGTGAGATTGGCTCGGACTGTTTATTACTAGTGTCTGGCTCGCATAGCTCAGAGGTAGAGCACTTCATTGGTAATGAAGAGGTCTCCGGTTCAAATCCGGATGTGAGCACCAGGTTTGTGATTCGGGGCAAAAATGCTTCTGAGCGCGTGGCGGTAAATTTGCGTTTCAACTGAGTGTGCAACAAGCGCTTCTGCATTGGCCGGCTGGTCGCAGGGCGAACAGGAAATTATTAGAGGCGATCAAAAATGGCGAAGAGCAAGTTTGAAAGAAACAAGACGCACGTAAACGTGGGGACTATCGG